>JBFYSG010000001.1:0-20415 GCA_041301835.1 Chloroflexota bacterium
CTGAGATCGATCGCCTGAATGTGGAGATCGACCGCCTGGAGGCGGAACTGGAGAACACCCGGAACGATCTGAGCACGCTGACCGCTGCACAGAACGCAAGCCTGACCGTGAGCGAGCAACAGCCGCTCTGCCCGGACTCTCCTGACGGACAAACCGCCGGAATGACTGGCATCGTGCTCTCCGCCGGGTTCTGGACGACCGTGAGCGCCCTCTCCATTGCCGAGTTGATCCTGGTCGGATGGCTGCTCACCCGCAGGATGCGCAGGGACAACCGCCCGAACGCGGCGCACAGGCTGGCAGCCAACAGCCTGCCCCGCAAGAGCACGCACAACCACGTGATCGACTCCCGGTTCACGGACCGGTAGAAAAGAAAGGATGCCAATCATGACAGACAGCCGGAACAGGGATCCACCAGCATAGGCACGGCAAGACGATCCTTGGAACACCATCTTCCCCGCCACTATCGGCGGGGAAGATGCATTTCAGGTTGTCTCAAACCATCCCTGCGGCTCTGCTTACAATGCCAGTCCGCCGATGAACTCACGCAGGACCGAATCAGCCGGGACAATGCTCTCATCCAGCGTGGGGGTGATGGTGCTCAGCAGGGCATGGACGCGCGCCGCCCGGGTGGAAGCATCCTTCCGCAGGGGGTCGTCCTGGTATTGCCGCGCCCACTGCGCGAAATGGTCGCTCAACTTGGGCTGGTAGATCGACAGCTCGTACGGCATGCCGCTGTTGACGATGATATCCGCCGAGCCGATATACGGCATGATGTTCCCCATCTCGCCCGAGCGCACGTAGTGCCAGTGGGTCAGGGTCTGCTCAAAATTGGATGACCGGTGCGTGGCATCCCTCAGCATGCGGCGCATGAGGCGGATGTCCGTCCAGCGGATATACTCCCCGTCCGTGCCCTTCATCTGCAGCAGCGGCTCGATGTACACCTTGTATGCCGGCTCGCTGACCCCGGCGGTCAGAGCGGGATACAGACCATACAGGCTGTCGATCAGGATGACCTCATTTTTCTTCAGGCGGGTGGGCATGGTCGTGGCGGTGCGTTTGCCGGTCTTGAAATCATAGAACGGCATCTGGATCTCCCGCCCTGCCAGCAGGTCCTGGATATGGCGGTTGATCAACTCGATATCCAGCGCCTGGGGGGTTTCGAAATCATAGTCGCCGAACTCGTCCTTGGGGTGCATCTCCAGGTCGAAGTAGTAGTTATCCAGGTTGAGTTCCAGCAGGGCGATGCCCTTTTCCACCAGGCGCAGGGCGGTCTTGCGGGTGGTGGTGGTCTTGCCGGAGGAGGACGGTCCGGCAAAGATGACCAGTTTCAGGCTCTCCCGCCGCTCCAGCACGGCGCTCTCCACCGCAGCCAGCTCCTGGGCATAGGCAGTCTCGGACTCCATGACAATATCCTGGATCTCCCCCCGCTGGATGCGCTGGTTCATGCCCGTCACGCTGTTCAGCCCGTGGTCCACCGCCCAGTCCAGCGCGGACCAGATCTTTGCCCAGGGGATGTTGCCCTTGTGCTGTTCCGTCGAGGACCTGCCCTGCAGCCTGCGCTGGTTCCGCTCGTTGCGGTAGAGGATATACGCCTTGGCAACCCGGGCATGCCCGTTCTCGATCAATACCTTTTCGATGACATCCTGGATCTCTTCCACCGAAGGGATCGGGTCGGGAGCCTGGCGCGCCTCCAGCATGGCAACCACCTGGTCGCTCAAGCGCTGGGCGGTCTCCTTATCCCTGCCGCCGACAGCCACCGCCGCCCGGTAGATGGCATTGGTGATCCGGTCCTGCGCGAACGGGACCACGCGTCCATCCCGCTTGGTTACAAGTTCGATCTTCGCCATGGGCATCATCCTATCCATCAGGGTACGCCCTGCCTGCAACCGGAACCGCAGGGCATTGTGCCCACAGTATAGGATTTTTTTGCCCGGAAGGCAATATCTTCCCCCCGCCGGACTCAGCCTTCCTGGAGCACAGCCGGGGCTCTCTGCGGCACCGGCAGGAGCATGGGAATGCCCTCCTGCGGCAGGAGTTCCACCTTGAACGGCTCCAGCACCGTCCCGGCGGCGCGCAGCAGCAATTTGCGGTACTCGCGCCAGTTCAGCGTGCGTGGGTCCACCTCGCCGGGCAGGTCCCAGGCACGCACACCGGGCTTCCCCAGGGTATGGACAAAGCGCACCGCCTGCCCCGGGCGGAGGTTCTTCCCCTGCGCCTGCAACTGCCGGGCAGCGATCGCGGCAGGCGAGGGCGCCCGGTACAGGTCCAGTTCGCGGCTCAGGGTCAGGCGGACGATCAGTTCGCGCGGCGGCACGCGCCCCTGGCGCAGGTCTGCCAGCCGCCGGCGGAGCAGGTCCTGGGCGGATTTCCATTGCCCGGGCAGGTCGGCGGCGCTGGCGGCACGCGCCAGCAGGTCAAGCAGTTCCTGCTGGACCGCGGCAACGAAGGCGGGCGTGTCGCGGCGGCGCAGTTCGATGCCGCGCACCTTGATCTCGCCGTCCTGGAAGACGCCGAAATAGCGGTTGGGCACCGGCACGCGCGCATCCAGGCGGGAGGGCAGGAAAGCCACCCAGCGGAAGACTCCATCCAGGGCGATCGGCAGACCGGTGCGCGCCAGGATCCCCTCCAGCAGGGGCTGGAAATCGGCGGCAGTGCACCAACCCGGCTTCTTCACCCACATCCCGTCCACGTAGAGATGGAGCACCTCGCAGCCCAGGTCTTCCGCCGCCTCCTTGGCGCGCAGCAGGGCTTCGCGCCCGTACGCGGTGACCGCCTCGTGCGCCTCGATGCGCCCAAAGCGGGCGTTCTTGTACCCCAGGTAACCGAAACAGGTTACCAGCAGCCACTTGTAAGCGGCAGCCCAGTCGCGGTAGCGTTTGCGGCGCGGGTCCCATTTCGGCAGGGTCAGCAGGGCGGTCTTGAGCGCAATGCGTTTCTGCAGCAGCGGTTCGAGCGTCTCGGGCACCAGTCCCCGCTCCGCGCGCGTGGCGGGCAGACCCGTGAGCGCATCGCGCCTGCCCGGTATGACCGTCTCGGGGGAGATGTTGAAGTGCGCCATGATGCTCGGGTACATGGAGACGAAATCCACCTCGGCGACATCGGCATGCACGCCGGTGGTCGGCTGGTAGACCATCCCGCCCATGTCCGAGGCAAGCAGGTCGAGCACCGACTTGTGCTCCTCCGCCTGCTGCTTGTGATAGGGCACCAGCACCTCCCGGCGCAGGGCGGTCAGGATCTGCATCGAGGAGATGCCCGTCCCCGGCGAGACGCGGGCGGCGGTCTGCACCGGCAGGCTGGTGATGCGCGCCAGTTCGAGCACGCCCTCCAGACCGTAATCGTGGTACATGACCGCGTTGCAGACATCCACGTGCCAGCGCCCGGCAAGCAGCACCTGCGCGCCGCGGTAGATGATCTGCCCGTACGCCTGGTACGAGCGCTGGTGCTTGCGCCTGATCTCCCCGGCGGGGTCGCGGTTGAGCGGCAGGGGCAAGCCGCTGCTGGTGGAAGCCTCGATCAAACGGGGCAGCAGCCAGGTATCGCCCCAGGCGGTCAGCACCAGGTCGGGGTCGTGGCTTTCCAGCACGGCGCGCAGGTTGACCAGCAAAGCCCGGGCGGGTGCAAGCGGCTGGCGGTAGCGGCAGCCGTTGTAGGACAGGAACATGCCCTGCGGCTCGGCGTGTGCAGGGTCGCAGTCCGGCTCCAGGCGCAGGATGCGCACAGGCGGGTATTCCGGGTCCAGGTCCCAGGGCGAACTGAGCGGCGTGATGGCGGCAACGCGCCCGTCCTCCACCTTCAGCCAGGCATGTGCCAGCGGGAAAACGCCCGTGGCGGCGGCGTAACGCAGCGAAAGGGGGATGTCGGCATCATAGTACGTCAGCGCCGGGAAAGCCTGCGCCAGCCGCCGGAAGAGCGGCGGAAGGTCCAGCGGGCGCCCGACCTCCACCGCCAGCACCGTGACCGGACCGGTAAAAAGGTCTTGCCGCACGGCACGCGCCAGCCGCAGGCGCTCGGGCTGGCTGGCAAGCCAGCGCCAGGCGGCGCGCAGTTCCGGCGTGGCACCGGCGATGTAGAACGAGAGCGGGAAGACCTGCTCCAGCCGGCGCCTCTGCCCCCCGCTCTCCAGGAACCAGAGGATCAGCCCGCTCCCGCCGGCATAGATATCCAGCAACCAGCCGGTCAGTTCTTCAGGCATGGCGCAGTTCATCCACCTGCCGGCGCAGGAGCAGCACTTCCTTGTGTTCCTCCAGGAGCATGGCGAGCAGGAAGACCTCGAAAGGCAGGATGTGCGCCGCGTAGGAGGCAGCCGCAAGGTGCTGGTGTGCGGATACGAACAGGTCGTCCAACGCCACTTGGTCCGAGCGGCGCAGGGCGCGCCGGAAGCGGGAAAAGGAAGCCTCGGCTTCGATGAACTGCTGCGAAAGGGTGGGCAGGGTGCGTCCCATGTTTTCCTGTCTCCCGGTTCAGAGCAGCGCCGGTTGGACCTGGCGCGGCGCGGGCGCCTCCAGCGTGTACCGTTCCCGGGCGGCGGCAGACAGGCGCTCCACCAGGCAGGCCCGCCCGGCGCTGCGCGGCGGGGCGATCGTCACCAGCAGCGCGCCGCTGCAGGCAAGGCGCTCCATCCGGCGCAGGCAGCCTTCCAGCAGGCGCTGCGCTTCCCGCAGGGGCACGTTCTCATCGTGGAAGGTCGCCAGCAGGTCAAGCAGGATGACGGGCTGCGGACCGGGCGCGAGGGACTCCAGCAGGCTGCCGACCTGGTAACAGGTGAAGGCGCGCCGGATGGACACCCGCCGGATGGCAGGCATGGGATCGGGCAGGCGCAGGCGCAGGTGCTCGATCAGGCGGTAGGCGTCAAACCGGTTGCCGGCATCGATCACCGTCACCGCTCCGCCGAGCGCCAGTTCGGCGATCAGCACGGCGGCTTCCTCCCGGGCGGCATGCGGGGCAGAGAGCAGGGTCAGGGCGCAATGCTTCAGTTGCAGTTCCATGAGCACAGGATAGCGCAGCGCGCCTAAAAACAAAATCCCCCGCCGGGGGAAAAGTGGGCTAACCCGGCAGGGGAGGCAGATGCAGGCAGGCGGTGCTCAGAGCGCCGCCATTTGCCGCACCTCTGCCGCGATGTGTTCAAAATAAAGCGTGGCGCGCCGGATGAGTCCCACCGTGCTGAGAAAACCGTGCACCACCCCGTTGCAGCGCATCAGGGTCACTTTCACGCCTGCCGCCTGCATGCGCCGGGCGTAGTCTTCGCCCTCATCGCGCAGCACATCGAACTCGGCGGTCACCACCAGGGCGGGAGCCAGCCCGCGCAGATCCTGTGCCAGCAGGGGCGAAGCGCGCGGGTCAAGCCGGTCGTGCGGGTCGGGCGTGTACTGCGCCAGGAACCAGTCCACATCCCGCCGGGGCAAGCCGAGCGATCTTTCGCCAAACTCGCGGTAGGAAGGCGTATCCAGCGTGGCGCAGTTCGTCGCCGGGTAGAACAGCACCTGCCCTGCCAGCGCCGGGGAGCCTGCCGCGCGTGCCCCCTGGGCGATGGCTGCCGTCAGGGTGCCGCCGGCGGAATCCCCGCCCACCAGCACCCGCCGGGGGTCGGCATGCAATTCCAGGGCGTGTTCAGACGCCCACGCCAGCGCGGCGGCAGCATCCTCCACCGCCGCCGGGAAGGGATGCTCGGGCGCCAGGCGGTAATCGACCGAGAGCACCGCGCAGGGCACATGCCGGCACAGGAAGCGCGCCATGTTATCGCCCGTATCCAGGTCACCGATCACCCAGCCCCCGCCGTGCAGGAGGATGAACAGGGGATGACCCTGCTCGCCGTCGGGCAGGTACAGGCGCGCCGGCATTCCCCCGGCAGGGGTCGGGATGGTGAGCTCGCGAGTGGAAGCAACCTTCTCAAAGATGCCGCCGATGCCGCGCAGCAGTTTGAAGTTGGCGCGGAAATCGGCGCGTGCCTGCTCCAGGGGTACCTGGTCGAGGAACTGCTCGCCCAGCGCCACCTGTGCCCGCCGCATCAGGGCGGTCTGCCCATCCAGCACCCCGCCCGGCAGCGGAGCCAGGCGGGTGGTGAAGCCCAGGAGTTTGAGCCGCAGGAACAGGACCAGGAAATGAAGGTAGGCAAAGAGGTTGGGTTTCATGACCCCATGATAGCACGTTTAGGGTGCGCCTGCGCGCCGGGGATGCCGGCGCGGTCGCGGGGCAGACCGGGGGAGCGCGCCGAGCGATACCACAATCACCCTAAAAAATGTATAATCAAGCCGGGAGCATCCTTTGCCGGATCATGCTGACGATCCAACCATGAACGCGAACGAGGCCGCCCGCACGGGCGAGTTCCTGCGCATCCTCATTTCCTGCCTGTGGAATAAACCCGCCGGCGCTTCGACGCGCACGCTCATGGATTCCATTGCGGCGGCAGCGCGCCTGACGGTCGAGGAATCCAGTCTCGTGCCAGGCACCGCCGGCATCTGCCGCTATGAAGTGACCACCCGGCAAGCCATGATCACCCTGGAAAAGGCGGGCTGGCTGCTGCACGAGAACGACTGCTGGCTGCTGACCGATGCGGGGCGCCTGGTCTGCAAGGACTTCAGGGACGCGGCGGATTTCTACACCGAATCCCGCCGGGTGGTTCAGGACCTGGACCTGGTCAAACCTGCCGCCCGCCTGACGACCGAATATGCCCGCGGGATGGCTCGCCAGCAGATCCACGCCTACCTGCAAAGCCTGCCCCGGCACGAATTCCGGTCGCTGGTGCGCGACCTGCTGGTCTCACTGGGCTGCACACCCTACTGGGTTGCGCCGGCAGATAAACAACGCGGCCGGGTCGACCTGGTCGTCCTGCCCGACCCGCTGGATGCCGGCGTGCAGATCCTCGTGCAGATCCGGAACGATGGCAGCGCCCTCTCCGCCGAGAGCCTGCAGATGCTGGCTGCTGAGACCCATCCCGGCAACCGCCTGCTGTGCATCTGCCCGGCTGGCTTCAGCGAGCAGGCGCTTCATTTCGCCTCCACCCAGGCGCCCGCCAGGCTGCTGCTGATGGACCTGGAGCGATTCAGCCGCCTGTGGATCGAGCAGTATCCAAAACTGCCAGCCGAAGCCCGGCAGCGTTTCCCGCTCGAAGCCATCCACTTCCTCGCCCCGGCAGAATGACCCACGCCTGCCCGCCCCTGCGCCGTGCCTGTCCCTTTGGGGCAGGCAAGCGGAGGCAGGACCCGGCGGGAAAACCCGGATAAAAATGAACCCTGCGGACCTTCCTCTCAGCCGCGTCAAGACTCTCATCCCGGGGCGCCGACCGGAGATCATCAGCCGCGCCCGGCTGCTGACGAAACTGGATGACCTGCTCGACAAGCAGCTGGTCTTCCTGACCGCCCCGGCGGGCTACGGCAAGACCTCCCTGCTGGTCGACCTCGCCGCCTCCTCCGCCATGCCGATCTGCTGGTTGTCGCTGGATGCGCTCGACCAGGATAGCCAGCGCTTCCTGGCGTACTTCATCGCCTGCATCACCCAGCGCTACCCGCGCTTCGGCAACCAGTCCAATGCCGCCCTGAACGAGATCGTTGCCCTGGATGGCAGCCTCGAGAACCTGATCATCACCCTGGTCAACGAGATCGATGAACACATCCACGAGCATTTCGTCATCGTGCTGGATGATTACCACTGCGTGGATGGCATCCCCGAGATACGCAACTTCGTCGGGCGCTTCGTGCAATTGGTGGGCGAGAACTGCCACCTGATCCTGGCTTCACGGCGCCTGCCGACCCTGCCTGACCTGCCCGTCCTGGTGGCACGCCAGCAGGTGGGTGGTTTTGATCTGCACGAACTGGCATTCCGTCCCGACGAGATCCAGCAGTTATACAGCCAGGGCTATGGCGTGGACTTGAGCGATTCCGACGTGGAGGAACTGGCTCGCAGCACCGAGGGCTGGGTCACGGGGCTGCTGCTGGCGCGCCTGGGCAACGCCGAGGGTCTGCCCGACCTGACGTATGCCGCCCGGGCGGTCGGCGTGGACCTCTCGGATTATTTCGACCAGCAGGTGCTCAGCCAGCAGCCGCCCAAGATCCGCTCCTTCCTGCTGCAGACCTCCCTGCTGGAGGAGTTCGACGCCGCGCTGTGCGATTCGGTCCTGGGGGTGGGCGACTGGCGGGCGATCATGGCAACCATCCGCCGCAGCAACCTGTTCGTGCTCCCGCTGGGCGCACAGGGTGAGTGGATGCGCTACCATGCCCTCTTCCGTGATTTCCTTCAACAGCGCATCCAGCAGGAAAGCCCGGAAACCATGCAAGCCATCCTGCTCAGGCTGGCAGAGGTGAGCGAGGAACGCGGCGACCTGGAGAAAGCCCACTACGCCCTCCGGCGCGTCGGCAACCAGGATGTGCTTGCCGCCATGGTGGGGCGCGCCGGGACGGCATTGATCCAGCACGGGCGCCTGCTGACCCTGGCTTCCTGGTTGGATGACCTGCCGGAAACCGCCCTGCGCCAGGACCCCTCCCTGCTGGTGCTCTCGGGGATCGTTGCCCTGGTCAAAGGGCAGGTGCAGTTCGGCTTCGGGCAGATCGAACAGGGCGAGGCGATCTTCCGCGCCGCCGGCGACCGGGTCAACACCGCCGCGGCACTTTTGCGCCGTTCGTGGGCGCACCGCCTGCTCGGGAAATACGAACCCGCCGTGGCAGATGCCGAGCAGGCAGTGCAGTGGATGAGCGGGCAGGACGGGGAGGAACTTTTCCAGGCGGAAGCCCTGCGCATGAAGGGCGGGGCGCTCTTCCGCCTGGGACGGGTGCAGGAAGCCGAGCAGTGCTTCGTGAAAGCCCTGGATGGCTTCATGCGCCTGGAGCGCAGCCGCGATATCCCCCTGGCGCAGATGGAACTGGGCATGGCGCGGCGCGTCCTGGGCGATTCGGCTTCCGCCCAGGTATATTATGAAAAAGCGCTGGCTGCCTGGCAGGAGCAGGGCAACCTGACCTCCCAGAGCACCCTGCTCAACAACCTGGGCGTGCTCAACCGCATGCGCGGGGAATACGAAAAAGCGGTCAAGGCTTTTGAGAAGGGCTTGGATTGCGCCCGGCGCAGCGGCTACCTGCGCTCGCAGGCATTGATCCTCGCCAGCCTGGGCGACCTGTACATCGATGTCGGCGACCCTGAGGCGGCAGGCGTCATCCACCAGCAAGCCTACGAGATCGCCATCCAGACCGCTGATTTCTTCCTGACCAATTACGCCCGCATCAGCCTGGCTGAGGTGGCGCGCCTGAAAGGCGACATGGCGCAAGCCGCGCTCCTGCTTAAGGATGCCGGCACCGCCCTGCGGGGCACGGGGTCGAATTCCGAATTGGGCTTGCATGCCCTGGAACAGGGTCGGTTGCACCTGACCGCCAGGCTGCCGCACCAGGCCATCCCCGCCCTGCGGGGTGCGCTGCGGCACTTCGAGCAGGGCGGCATGCGGGTGGAGTCTGCCTGGGCGCACCTGTGGTTGTGCGCCGCGCTGGTGGAGGCTGGCGATATCAAAGTGGCTCTGGCGGAACTGGATGCCGCCCTGCAGCCTTCACAGGCGGAAGACCTGCTGCCAGCCCTGCTGCCCGCCGGTCTGCAAGTGCGCGCCTGGTTGACGCGTTTGGAGGACGGACCCGGCAGCCGCGCCCGCCTGGACGGCTTCATCGAAAAGGTGGCTGGTTTCCACAAGGGACTCGGTGTGCTGAGGAAACGCCTGCGCCAGATGACCAGCGTGGTGCCTGCCGCAGCCCCCGACCTGGTCATCCGCGCCTTTGGCAGACCGCAGGTGCGGGTCAGGGGGCGCACCCTGACCAATGTCCACTGGCAGACCCGCTCGGTGCGCGAACTGTTCTTCCTGTTCCTTCAGGCGCCCATGCCGCTGACCAAGGAACAGATCGGGGAATTGCTCTGGCCCGAATCGCCGCCCGATAAATTGAAACTGCGCTTCAAGAACGAACTCTACCGCCTGCGCCGGGCGGTCGGGCAGAACTGCATCCTGTTCGATGGCAGCGCCTACCGCTTCAACCGCAGCCTCGAGTATGAGTATGACGTCGAGACTTTCGAGAACACCCTGCAGCGAGCCCGGGCTGCCCGGGATGGCGAAGAAAAACTTCGCCTTTACCAGGAGGCGGTTGCGGCGGTGCGCGGTCCCTACCTGGAGGAGGTCGACTCCACCTGGGCGCTCGCCGACCGCGAACGCCACCGCCAGGCTTACCAGGATGCCCTGCTCGCCCTCACCCGCCTGTTGCTGGAGAGGAAGGAAATCGCCGAGGCACTGAAAGTCTGCCAGTACGCCCTGGCGGTCAACAAGGGACTCGAGGAAGGCTACCGCCTGATGATGCGCATCCACGCGGCGCGCGGCGACCGCATGGCGGTCACGCACCAGTACCAGGCTTGCCATGCCGCCCTGGAGGAGGAGTTGGGGATCACCCCTTCCGTGGAGACGGAGGCGCTCTATCGTCAGTTGACCTCCTGACAGGCTTTCAGCCTGCCTGCCTTCCCGCCCCCGGGGTGACCCACAGGAGCACCCTCCACCACGCCGCCGCCATCCAGCCCGGCGTGTTTTGTTCCCCGGGGCGGAAAACGACTTTTAGTTGGCGGCTTACTAAAGCAGGATTTGAAGCCTGCTTTGGAGCCTGCCATCCTGTATCGTGACGTATACCTTCGATCGAAAGGATACTTCTACAATGAAAAATCTATCCGCAAAATTTATGCTTGGGATCGGCAAGACCAATCGCCAGCACATCCAGCTGGCATTCGCCCTGCTCGCAGTGATCCTCCTGGTGCTTGGCGCCGGCGCTCCGGAAGACGGCGGCATTGGCGGCGGCTTAAAATAACTTTTGATCCTTCTCTCAGCCCTTCTGGCTGGCTGGCTGGTGGGATGGAGCCTATCCCGCTGGCGCAGGCGGTCCTGGCAGTTACCAACCATGCAGTATGCGTGGTTGGTGATTTTTGCCTTTACCCCGCAGCTCCTGGTCGCCTACCTGCCCGCCTTTCGCACCAGCCTGCCGCAGGGCTGGGCAGCCGCCGCCCTGCTCGGTTCGCAGGCGCTGCTGCTGCTCTTCTGCTGGTTCAACCGCCGCGTGCCGGGCATCCCCCTGCTGGCGCTTGGGCTGGCAGCCAACCTGGTGGTCATGGCTGCCAACAGCGGCTTCATGCCCATCAGCCCGGAAACCGCCAGCCGCCTGGTGCCGCCGGAAACCCTGTCCTCGCTCGAACTTGGCGCACGCTTCGGCAGGAAGGACATCCTGCTCCTGCCGGAAGCCACGAACCTTTTCTTCTTATCGGATCACCTGCTCCTGCCGGAATGGTCCCCCTACCAGGTGGCATTCAGCCCCGGCGATATACTGGTCGGCTTGGGAGCCTTCTGGTTGATGGCGGCAGGAGCTAGTTCGTCGGTTCACGAAAAGAGGTCATCATGCTGAATACCCAGACCCAGACTCATACCCAAACCCGTCCTCTGACCATTGCCATCCAGGAATCCGCCCTCGAGCGGCTGGAACTGTGCCGCCTGCTCGCGGCGGCAACGGTCAACCGCGAGTACGAGGACCTGTTGATCCACCAGCCGCGTGCCGCGCTGGAACAGGGCTACCAGGGTGAGCATTTCCTTCTGACCCGGGAGGAGCAGGACCTGATCTGCTCGATCCACGCCGATTCGCTGGCGGAACTTGCCCAGATCCTGGTGCGCACCATCGGGGCGCGCGATGTCCCCCGGAACCATTACCCCGCCCGCAGTGAACAATACCTCATCCGCTGAGTGGATCGTTCGCACGCGCGCACACCGGGTGACATCCGAACGGAGAACGGAGTTTTGTGATCACGGATAAAAAACCGAAGATCGATCAATTCATCACCGGCACAGCGGGGCAAAAAGACCTTAATGCCATGCAGCTGGAAGCGGTCTTCCGCGCCTTTCCGGATATGCTCTTCGTATTGGATTCGAACGGTGTCATCCTCGACTACCGCGCCGGTGATACCAAACTGCTCCACATGCCGCCCGAACAGTTCCTGGGAAAACAACTGCAGGACGTCATGCCGGTGGAGGTGGCGGAGAAATTCACCCAGGCGATCAAGTGCGCCGGCAGTTCCGAAGAGATCGCCTCCATCAAGTATGTCCTGCACCTGCCCCATGGAGAGCGCTGGTTCGAAGCGCGGCTGGTGTTCTCAACCCAGTCCCGCATCGTCGTGGTCGTGCGCGAGGTCACCGAGCATATGCAGACGACCGAACGCGTTCGTCAGCAGCTGCGCCAGATCTCAGCCCTGCATGCCATCGATATTGCCATCGCCTCCAGTTTCGACCTGAAAGTCACCCTGTCGGTCATCCTGCGCGAAGTGCAGAACCAGTTGAAGGTGGATGCCGCCGATGTGATGCTTGCCAACCAGACCACCCGCATGCTGGAATTCGGCGGCGGGGTGGGTTTCCGCACCCCGGGCTTCGAGCGCGCCTCGGTGCGCATCGGGCAGGGCTATGCCGGCACGGCCGCCCTGGAACGCCGCACGATCAGCGCCTCGGGGCTGGATGCCCAAAGCGGCGGGATTCTCAACCGGCATGAATTTGCCACCGAAGGATTCGTCAATTATTACGCCGTGCCCCTGCTGGCAAAGGGGCTGGTGAAAGGCGTCCTGGAGATCTATCACCGTTCAACCTTGCAGCGCGGCGAGGACTGGTTGGAATTCCTGGCAGCGCTGGCAAGCCGGGCGGCGCTGGCGATCGACAGCGCGGAGATGTTCCAGAGCCTGCAGCAGACCAACACCGAACTGGGGATGGCATACGACGCCGCCATCGCCGGTTGGTCGCACGCCCTGGAGATCAGCGGGCGCGAGAACCGCGAGCACACCCGCCGCGTGCTCGACCTTACGATGCAGCTGGCGCAGCGCCTGGGCGTGATCGAGCGCGACCTGGCGCAGATCCACCGCGGCGTGCTGCTGCACGACATCGGCAACCTGGGCATCCCGGAGATGGTTCTGCTGAAACCCGGGACGCTGTCCGACCCGGAGTGGGCCATCGTGCGTGAGCACCCGCGCCTGGCAGTGCAGATGCTTCAATCCATCTCCTACCTCACCCCGGCGCTCGACATTCCCTACCACCACCATGAGCGCTGGAACGGGAGCGGCTACCCGGATGGTTTGAAGGGAGAAAAGATCCCATTGGCGGCGCGCATCTTTGCCGTGGTGGATGTGTACGACTCCCTCACATCCTCGCGCCCTTACCGCCCCGCCTGGTCGGCGCAGGAAGCCCTGGACCACATCCGCGAGCAATCCAACCGCCTGTTCGACCCCGTTATCGCCAGCACCTTCCTGGACATGATGACCCGCCTGGCGCCCCCCGGAATAAATGACCGGAAAGCTACCGGTCCCGAAACGATCATCACCTGAGTCCGCCGGATGGCAGGGGGAGCCTCCTCGACCGGCGGGAACCCGGTTTCCACGAAATAGACGCAGGTAAACCCACCCGCGCTGCGGCATGCATCCCGGGGATGCACCACTCTTCAGCCGTGCTTTTTGCCGCCGCGCATGCTGATGTAAGAGGCGGCGACCGCCTGCTTGGAAGTCCCCCGGTCGGCGTGCATGGCGGAGAAGCGTTCAGACAGGCGGCGCGCCTCCTGGTCGGCGCGCGCCTCGCCCAGCAGCGCGGCATAGGCACGGATGACCTGCACCGATCCGGCGGTGTGCTTGTCCGCCTGCTCCGGCTGGCGGCTGGACAAGCGCGCATGCTCGAGCACGTTGACCGCCCGCATCTGCTCCAGCACCCGTTCGACCACCGGCGCCGCCACACCCTGCTGCAGGCTGAACTTGCCTGCCGCCATGAAGCGCACGGTCACGCGGTTGAGTTTCAATTCCAACGCATTCCCGGCTGGGGAGCGGAAGGTCAATTTGCCTTCCACTTGCAGGCGCGCCCCGGCGCGCTGCGCCAGAAGCGCCAGGCGCAGGGGGATCTCCAACTCGGTCGCCGGGGGGAGTTCCCCCACATCCACCACCGCCTGGGTACCATGCTGGCTCACCGGGAAGGCGGCGCTGAGCGGCACCAGCGTGGCGCCCGGGGGCAGGTCCAGGTGCACCTGCAAGCCGCGCGCTGCCAGTCCTGCCACGTCCTTCAACTCGCCCGCCACGTAGGCTGGGATCTGGCGGGCATGTTCCAGGTGGTAGAAACGCCCCCCGCCCTGGCTGGCGATCTCTGCCAGCAGCGCTTCGTTATAGTCCAATCCAACGCCCAGTGCAGAGACCAGCACGCCCTGCTGGCGCGCCTTCAGGGCGCGCACGCCGATCACCTCCAGGTCTTTCTCACCGACGTTGGTCTGCCCGTCGCTGAGCAGCAGCACCAGGTTGGTCTCCTGCCTGTGCACCAGCGCCTTCTCCAAACCCAGCGCCAGCCCGCCATCCAGCGCGGTCATGCCCCCGGCGCGCAGCCCCGCCAGGCTCGCTTCTGCCTGGCGCAGGGAAGCGGCATCCAGGACGACCGGCTCGCAGGGACAGGCAACCTCGTTGTTGAAGGTCACCAGCGCGAAGACATCGCCCGCATGCAGGCAGTGCAGCGCCTGGCGCACCGCCTCGCCTGCCTGCTCGAGCTTCTCGCCCTGCATCGAACCGGAGACATCCAGCACGGCGGTCAAATTGACCGGCGGGCGCTTCTGCGCCGCGGGCGGCATCTCTGCGGCAGGCACCTGTGCCGGGGTGCGCAGCGTCACCAGCAGGTGGCGCTCCACGTTCCTCCCGGAAGGCGCGGCAACCTGGTCCAGTTCCAGTTGCGCTTGCAGGTAACTCCCGCCCCCGGCGGGCGGCTGAGGCTCGAATTCCAGACCGCCGCCGCATTGGGCACATTCCTTGACCCCCGCGGGTTCATCCTGCAGGTGACCGCAAAAAGGACAACGCATCAATCCTGGCATATTAGCTTCTCCTTCAACCACCGGCGCGTTCCCGGAAGAGGCGGTCGATCCCGCCCTGTTCCACCGCCGCTGTGACCTGCGGCAGACCCTGGGTGTACTGTGCTGTCTTTCCGAACCCCAGCACGCGGAACAGGATGGCGGGCAGGCTGTGCTGCCTCTCGATCTGCCCAGCGGGGAAATGCCGCCGGTGCAGTTCCTGCTGGACATAACTGGCATGGGATTCGATCAGCGTCATGATGGGCTGGACTTCGTCAAAGAACCGGCGCACCCGCCCGGCATCCACCTCGCCGCCTGCCATGGCTTGGATCATCTCCACCAGCACCCGGTTGACACGCTCGAACAGCGCCGGATGCTGGATGTGCTGCCCGCGGTGGGTCAGTTCGTGCCCGAGGATCAAGCGCAGCCCGTCCAGGTTGCTGTCGTCCACGTTCTCGCGCACGACCAGCAGCGTACCCGTCAGCGGCTCATACGCCGCCAGCACGTTGCTCTCCACCAGCACTTCGACGGTGCGGGTCACCAGGTCGCGCCGCGGCGCAGCGGGCAGCCCCAGTCGTTCCAGGCGCGCCTCCACGATCTCCTCGTAGCCGCGCTGGCGCGGCAGCACGCGGCATGCCAGGCTGGGCAAGTCCACGCCCCAGCCGGTGATGGCGCTCACCAGCGGGGCGACCTCGCGCACCAGGGCAGAGACGAAGGTGTCATCCAGGGTCAGGCGGGTCATGGCTTCACCGGTTATTATACGGTCTTTTCCCGGCTGGCGAGCCTCCTGTGGCGGGAACGCTATGCTATACTGGGAAAACGGTTGATCGTCCCTGGTCCACGCCGGGTGGACACCCGGCAGGAGGCGGAGAGATGAATAAGAAAAGATGGATCATCATCCTCATCATCCTGGGCATCGTCGTGGTCGCGCTCATCGTCGCGACCCTGGTCCTGACCGGTGACCTCTCCGGGCAGGACTCCCCCCCGTCCATCACCTCGCTGCCCATCAACACGGCGGACCCGGTCTCCATCACGATCGGCTACACCAGTGTGCACCCGGGCGTCGATTTCAGCGCCCATCAGAACATCGCCGTGGTGGCGCCCTGTGACGGGGTCTTCCACAAGGACATGTATTTCCACGCCGGCGTGCCGCGCTGGCAGGTGAACGCCGAAATAAGGCTGGGGAAGTATGCCGTGGAATTGCTGTTCGAGTCCGGCGACAGCGTCACCGAGGCGCAGGCGCAGACCCAGTATGACATGCTGCTCGAGGACGGCACGCCGGTGCAAGCCGGTGACCTGCTCGGCAGTCTCTACCTGGCGCCGGGACAGCCGCGCGCCTACCTGCACCTGGCGGTGCGCTGGTCGCCAACCGGCGAGTTCTTCTGCCCGCTGTCTTACCTCTCGCCGCAGGTGAAAGCCGATATGCTGGAATTGTATTTCGAGAGTTTCCCCGGCGGTCAATTGTGTTACGACCAATCCAATTGAGCACCCGGGCGCCGCATCCACCCCCCTGGACCTGAAAGGGACCTTCCTGATGCCCGAAAAGAACCCGCTCGCCGAAGCCGTCATCCTGGTCACCCGCAACGGCATGGGTCATGCCGATGAGACCCTGCAGCATAAATTGCTGGATACCTACCTGCGCCTGCTGGTGGAGAACGGCTGGCTGCCGCATGCCATCTGCTTTTATACCGAGGGGGTCAAACTGGTTGTGGAAGGCTCCCCGCTGCTCGAGCGCCTGGCGCAGGTGGAGCAAGCCGGGGTGCACCTGGTGCTCTGCTCGACCTGCCTGGACTATTATGGTTTGTCCGGCAAGGTGAAGGTGGGTGTCGTCGGGGGCATGGCAGACATCCTGGAGGCGCAAGCGCAGGCAGCCCGGGTCATCAGCCTGTAGCCGGGGGCGCTTCCTGCGCCGGGACGATCTGCTGCACCCGCCCCACCGCGCCGCTCACCAGGCGCACCTTGATCCCGTGCGGATGGCTGGGCGAGGAAGTGAGCAGGTCGCGGATGACCCCCTCGGTCAGCCTGCCGCTGCCCTGGTCCTGCTTGAGCACGATGCGCACCCGCAGCCCGGGTCTCAGCTCCCGGCGGGTCGGCAGCAGCGCGCTCAAGCCAGCAGTCCTTCCGCAAGATCCAGCACCGCCTGCACGTCCTCGAAGTTGCTCACCAGCCCGACCGAGATGCGCACCGCGCCGGAGGCTTTGCCGTCGATGCAGGTGCGGAAATCGTCGTAGGTCAGGCGCTGGTCGTGCCCGGGCTGTGCGAAGCAGGCGGCGAGTTCCATGCGCGAGATCTGCAGGGCGATCTCACCCGCCCCGGGGTTGCAGAAACAGCCGGTGCGCAGGGAAATGTTCCTGCGGCTGGCAGCCTGCTCGACGAAACGGATGTCGAGCGGCTTGTCTTCCCGGTCGAAGAAGTTGAGCGTCACCGCCCCGCCGCGCTGTTCGGTGTTCAACGGTCCATACAGGCGCGCCAGCGGCACCCCGGTGCTGTGGTCCAGCGTCCGCAGGCGGTAGAGCAGCCAGCCGGTGAGACAGCGCACGCGCTCGTGGATCAGGTCCAGCCCCACCGACTGGATGTGCTTGAGACCGATCTCCACCGCCGGGATGTTCAGGTAGTCGAGCGTGCCGTCCTCGTACGCCGCCGGCGCCTCGGCAAGGTAGTGCTTGTCACCCTGCACCGAGGCAACGGTGATCGTCCCGCCCGCGAACCAGGGGCGGCGCAACTTGCCCAGCACCTCGCGCCGCGCCAGCAGGGCGCCGACGCCGGTGGGGTAACCGAAAAGTTTGTAGAAGGACAGCGGGACGAAATCCGGTTTCCAGCGCCCCAGGTCCAGGCGGTTGGAGGGGGCGAAGGCGGCGGCATCCAGCAGCACGTCCCAGCCGCGCCGGTGCGCCTTTTCGATCCATTCCAGCGGGTGCTGCACCGAGGAGAAATTGGATTGCGCCGGGTAGGCGAACAGGTTGGCGCATCCGCCGCTCCCCTCGTCCAGGTAGGCTTCGAGCGCCCGCTCATCCACGCGCATATCGGGCAGGGTCAGCGGTACGTAGGTCACATCCGCGCCCTTGACGTGCGCATACTCGCGGATGCCGTTGACCGAGTTGTGGTTGTCGAAGGTCAGCAGGTAAGCACAGCCCTTGCCGAAGGGATAGGCTTCGCCCACCAGTTTGAGCGCCCCGCTGGCGTTCTGGGTGAAGATGCAGACATACTCATCCGGGCTGGCATTGAAGAATTCCAGCACGCTGCGGCGGGCGGATTCGACCAGGCTGGTGGCGGCGTGCGAGGTCGGGTTGCTGGAATGCGGGTTGCCGAACACCCCGCCGCTCAGCAGGTCCTGGTGCGCCCGCACCTGCGCATCGGCATACAAGCCCGCGCCGGTGTAATCCAGGTACACCTGCCCCAGGCGGTCGAGCCGGCTGTATTCTCGCTCGCGCAGGTCGTCGAGGTTGTGGGTCCTGTCGTAGGTGGGGTAATGCTGGACGAAATCGGCGTAGGTGCGCATGCCACTCCTTGCGGTTTAAGGTGGGGGCCAGAACACTTTCTCGAAAAGAGTATACCCGCGTTTTCCCACCGAGGCGATGCGCACGCCCGAGGTCTGCTCACAGCCCGCCTCGTCCCGGATGACGTACGATAACGTGCCGACATTCTCATCGAACGTCGTGCTGACGAAGATGTACTGCTCGATGAATTCCCCGCTCTGGCAGGTCTTTGCCTCCAGCAGGTAGCCGCGCACCTCGTCGCGCGAGATCCACACCGCGCCCCAGTAGACGGTCACCTCGTCGCCATTGCGCCGGGCATAGCCCGCCGGGGGACCGTATTCATAGCGGCTCGCCGGCAGCATGGTGGTGACCACCGGCAGTCCGCTGATGTCGAGCCCGTTCAGGTCCGCCGCTGCCGCCGGGAGCCAGCAGGAATTCCAGCCGTGCACCTCCTGGACATTGATCCACAGTTCGTCCTGGCTGCGCCCGACCACCTCCACCTCGCTCCCGGCCAGCCAGCTGGTCTTGTAGAGGTGGTAGTCCGCCGGTCCGTACAGGCAGTCGCTGTATTCCAGGATGACAGCCCGGGGCAGTTCCGGGGTGCTGGTGATGGTGGGGGTGAGCGAAGGCGTGGGCGTCAGCGAGGGGGTGTAGGTGAATTCCAGCGTCGCCGTGGGCGTCACGGTCACCGGCACCGGGACGACCACCGTCACTTCCTGCGTTACCTGGCGGGTCACCTCCAGGGTGACCACCTGCGTCTGGACCAGCGCGGTGGCTTCCGCCTGCGGCAGGAGCGGCGAGCAGGCTGTGCCGGCAAGCAGGACCAAAAGGACCAGGGTGATGGCAGGCAGGGTTGGGCGGGGGAGGCGGGAAGGTTTCATATACGCTCGGGGTCAGCGGCGCTGTTTATCACGGCGCGGTGGACCGAGGCTTGGTTGGGGTCGGCGTGGGCGCGGCGGTGGGCTTTGCGGTCGGCGTGCCGCTGGGCACGGCGGGGACCGCGGTGATGGCTGCCCGCGTGGGCACGGGGGTGGCGTCGAAGGAGGGCCAGGGTACCATCTGGTAATTGGTGTAGCCGTGCTTCTCCACCGCATACAGCCGGGCGTTGGAGGGCTGGCTGCAGCCGGGTTCGTCGATCACCTTTGCCCAGAAGACACCCTGGTTCTCCCACACCGAGGGCATCGGCAGGGGCTGGGGCGCGCCGATGGGCACGAAGACCAACTTCCCCCCCTGGCAGACCCAGGCTTCGATCAGGTAGCCGCGGTAATCGTCCTCCGTCATCCAGATGGTCTCAAAGGAGATCGTCACCTCGTTCCCATCCCGCGTGGCGATGACCACCTTCGGCGGCAGGTATAACACCGAATAAGGCAAGCCCATCCAGTAGACCGGCACATCGCTGACCGCCCCCGAAAGGAACGCCACTTTCGAGGTCTCGATCCAGCAGCCCTTGTCATCGGTGTCGTCCCCGGCTTTGACGAACAACCACGTGCCGTCCTCGTTGCGCCCGATCACCCGCATCCTGACGGTGGCATTGAGCCCATATTTATACAGGTATGCCCAGCCCGGACCGTAGAGGCAGGCGGAGTGCGCCAGGATGCTGACCTTGGGCGGGGTCCAGGTGGGCGTCGCGGAGGGAATGCGGGTGACGCTGGCGGTCGGGCTGGGGGTGGCGCTTTGGTCCAGCGTGGGGGTGGGCGTGACGGTGACGGGCATCGGCACCAGGCGCGTCACCTCGGAGGTCGCTTCCCGGGTCACTTCGACCGTCTGGACGACCGTTTCCACCTGGTGGATGGGCGCGGGGGTGGCAGCCGGGGCGCAGGCGGCAAGCAAGATCAGGGTGAGCAGCGCCGGGAGGATCTTCGGGGTTTTCGGGGATGGTCTTGTGCTGGGCATGGTGTCTCCCGGGTTGATTTTACCGCATCCGCATGCGGCGCCCGTTCTGCCGCTCCTTGCAGGATTGATAAGCGCGGCCCGGTCGCGCCGCCTTCATCCCCTCAGGTTGGCATCCAGTTGGGAAAAGTCCACCCGCGAGGTCATATCCAGGCTCAGCGGGGTCACCGAGACCAGGCGTTTGACCCGCAGCACGTGCACGTCGCTGTCGGGGGTCG
>JBFYSG010000002.1:0-12177 GCA_041301835.1 Chloroflexota bacterium
GTCGGTGTGATGCTCCGGCAGCGGGTCAGGGCGAGGCTTGCAACCGAAATGCCGACCAGTTTCATGAAATCACGGCGCGAGAGATCCATGCTTCCTCTCCTGCAAAGTTGAAAAGGTTAACCCATTAACGCCATATCAACCCGGCTTGTTCCCCGCCAGGGGCATCTCGTACACCCGGTAACGCCGCGAAGGGATTGCCTCCAGTTTTTTGATCGCATTGATCATTGCCCAGTTGTCTTCCAGCACGTAGTTGATCTCCATCCACAGGTCGGGCGTGTAGAGGGTCTCGTGCATCGCCCGGTAAATGAGGCTGTCGATCGCCTTGCCCTGGTATTCGGGGATCACACCCAGGGCGAACATGCGGTAACGCTTCAGGCGCGGGATGCCGGTCAGGAGTTTGATGAAACCGAAGGGGAAGAGGCGACCATGCATGCCTTTGAGCAGGATATTGACATCCGGCAGGGTGATCGCAAAGCCGATCGGCTTGCCTTCAGGGTCCTCGGCAAAGAGCACGCCCCTGGGCTGGATGACCGGATTCATATCCCGCGCCATTGCCTGGACCTCAGCCTCGGTGACGGGGGAATAGCCCCAGTTGTCGATGATCGTACTGTTGGCGAGTTGAATGACGATCTTGACCTCGTCATCGTAGTGTTTCATGTCCAGTTGGCGGATGCGCACCTGGTAGCGTTTTTGCACGGCATCGGTCAGGCGCAGGATCCTGGCGGGGATCTGATATCCCTCGGCGGCGGAGATCGACCAGCACAGGAGGTCCTTCACTTTTTCCAAGCCGAAGGTCGTGTAATAGTCGTTGTAGGCAGGCGGATTATAGGGTCCCATGACAACCGGTGAGGGGGTGAAACCTTCCACGACCGAACCCCATTCCTGCGAGACAAAGGACCACGGACCGCGCATGGCGGTGCACTGCCGATCAAGCAGCCACTGGCGCGCCGCCTCCAGCAGCAGGTGGGCTGCCTGCGGATCGGCGATGCACTCGAAATAACCGAACAAACCGATGCGCGCCTGCCAGAAATCGACCGCCAGGTGGTCGATGAAGGCGGCGATCCTGCCGATGGCGCGCCCATCCTGCTTGAGCAGGAACAACTGCCAGGTACAATGTTCCAGCAAGGGATTGCGTTTCGGGTCGAATTGTCCGCGCTGTTCGTCCCGCAGGGGCGGCACCCAGACCGGGTCCCGGCGGTACAGGCGGTAGGGTAGATCAATAAAGGCTTTCAGATCCTGCTTGCCAGTCACCGGATGGATGTGCATACCAGCCTCCTACAAGGTGAGCCGCCTGCCGTGCTGCTTCAACCAGCGGACGGAGTTTCGATAGCCGGGCATCAACGTTTCGATCTGCGCCCAGAAGGTCTTGCTGTGGTTGCGGACGCGCGTGTGCAGCAGTTCGTGCAGGATGACGTAATCCACCACCTCCGGGCGCGCCATGACCAAACGCCAGGTGAGACTGATCGTTCCGTTTGGACTGCAGGAACCCCAGCGGGTGCGTGCCGATGAAAGGCGCATCTTCTGGAAGCGAAAACCGTGCGCCTGTGCCAGCATTGCCAGCCGGTCGGTGAACTCCAGCCGCGCCTGTTCCTTGTACCAATGGGTGAAAAGCAGGGCCCCTTTGGGCTGCAGCGCCTGCGGCAGGTCGAACACACCGCCCTCGAAGCGCAGGTCCCTGCCCCGGCGCGGGCTGAGCCTCAACGGATATTCCTGTCCCAGGAATAGGAAGGTCTCACCCGGTTGGTAGCGGTGCGCGGCAGGCGGCGGGTTGCGGCGCGCTTTGCGCTGGTGTTTCTCCACCCAACCGGCATTTTCCAGGACGAAGGCGCGAATGCGTCCCTCGGAAATGTTCTGCGGCGCCCGCACGGTCAGGCTGCCATCGGACTCCACGATCAAGGTGATGGTCTTCCGCCGGGTGCGGACGATGCGGTGGATGGATACGGGTTCCACTTAGCCTGCCAGCATGAGCCGGGCGGCGCGGCGCCCGATCTCCACGGCGAAATTCGTCCCCCGGTCCCAGGGGTAAACCTGGCTCATGGAGGCGAAGTAAATCCCTTCCAGGGGTGTCTGGATCGCCGGGATGTTCCTGGAGTGACCCACCAGGGGCACGGGCTGGGCATAGGCGGTACGGTACAACCAGGTGCGGCGCACCCAGGAGCGCTCGAACGCCGGGTTGATCTTCTTCAGGGCGGGAAGGAAGAGGTCTGCCAGTTCCTCCTGGCTGAGGCGGAAATACTCGTGCCCGGGCTCCAGGTAATCACCCATGTAGATGATGTGGTTCCCGCCGAACTTGTCTGGCGGCACGAAATTGGTGTGTTCCACCAGGGCAAGGAAAGGATAGCCGGCCCTCTTGGGCAGGTTGTACCAGTAATAGCCTTCCGGGGAAAGTTGGCGGTCGAGCGCTGCGGTCAATACCACCGCGCCCATCGATCTCATTGAGCGCAAACCAGAGAGGTAGGATTCCGGCAGGGATGGCACCAGGTGCGCCATCGCCTCCGGCGAGAGGGTCACCAGGGCGCGGTCATAGGTGCCGCCCTTTTCGCCGCGCAGGAGTATCCCGCTGCCATCCCTCGGGCGTTCCAGCGCGCTGACCGGCGTGCCCAGGTGCACCTCGACACCCATCTCCACCAGGCGGGCAGCGAACAGGTCGGCAAAACGCTGGAAGCCGCCTTTGAAGGTTCCCAGGCGGGTGGTGCGGGCTTTCATGCGCGCCCACATCCATGCCATCGTCACCTGCTTGGAGTATTCGGCGCCGAATTTCCCGATCACCAGCGGTTCCCACATCATCTGATAGACTTTTTCCCCCGCCCAGCGCCGCATCCAGGCGTCCACGGTGTACTTTTCCAACGCCTGCCAGTTATTGGTCAGGCGCAGGAAGACGCCCACCAGCCCGAAGCGGACCTTGTTGAGCCCGAATCCCAGCCCGGGGAAGAGCAGCGCCTTGATGATCGAATCGAATGGGTAGAACCTGCCGGCATGGTGCATCACCGTCAGCGGGCGCGGGAAGATGACCTCCTTTTCCCAGCCCAGTTCCTTGATCAAGCCCTGCATGTGCCGGTCGCTGGCAAACCAGTGATGGTAGAACTTCTCCACCGACCACTCCCAGCCCGGCTCCGTGAAGCCGCTCGCCAGACCCCCGGGATGATCCGCAGCTTCATAGATGGTCACGTCGTGCCCTGCCCGGCGCAGGTCGAAAGCCGCCGCCATGCCGGTGAAACCGGCTCCGATGACCACGATCTTCATCTTTTTATCATCCCTTGTCTGATCCTTCAATATTCATCTCCTGCCTGAGGGCGTCGCTCCAGCGGATGCCCTCGCGTGCCATGTAATAGGCTCCCAGCAGGGTGATCGGCACCCACAGGGCAATGTGCAGGACCAGCGTATAGCCGGTGGCGATCGCCTTGCCCACCCCGCTGGCTTCCAACACGGCAATGCCCGGTGCATCGAACGTGCCCACGTATCCGGGCGCCGCCGGGATGGTGGTCGCCAGGTTGACCACGCCGTTCATCAACATCAGGGTATAAAAATCCACCTGCCCCTGCAGCCCGAAGGCATGCAGGACGAACCAGTACTTGATCGTCTCGAGCAGCCAGATGACCACCGAGGTGACGAAGACCATGAGCACGTTCCCCGGCGAGCGCAGCGATGCCAGCCCGTCCAGGAAGCGGTTCATGATCCCGGTCTCTTTCTCATGCAGGCGGCGAGGGGTCAGGCGCTGGATGAACCAAAGACCGAGGCGCGCCGTCACCTGCGGGAACATTGCCGCCAGCAGGAAGAGGATCAACGCGCCAATGAAAGCAACGCTGCCCCAGATCGCGAGGTCGCGGATGGTGACCTCCCAGGAGCCAACGGGCACTGCCACCTCTGCCAGCACTTCCAACTGCGCCAGGTTGACAAAGACGAACGCCAGCATCACCACACCGTCGAAAATGCGTTCCACGATGATGGTTGCCAGCGAGGCGGAGATGGGCACGCCCTGCTTGCGTTTCAGGATGACCGCCCGCAGCACCTCGCCTGCCCGCGCCGGGTAGATATTGTTCCCCATGTAGCCAATGCAGGTGATCGGGAACATCAGGCTGGTCTTGATCGCCTTGATCGGTTTGAGCAGGTAATGCCAGCGCCAGGCGCGTGCCCAGACGGCAATAAAATAGACGCCCACGCCCGGCAGGATCCACCAGTAGTTGGCGCTTTTGAGCGCCAACCAGAAATCCGCCCATTCCAATTTTCGGATCACAAAGAAGAGAAATACAGCGCTGATAGCCACCCCGAGCCAAAATTGCCATCGTTTCATGGTGGTAATTCTACCATGTGGAACCTGCGCCGTTATTCGTTTCATGCTAGAATTAGGGCGTGGTCGAGTCCTTCCAGAAGGTGAACTTCATCCGCAAGATGCACCTCTTCCGCGGCTTGTCCAATGAAGAGCTGGAAGCCATTGCGGAGAAGTTAACCGAACAAACATGCCAACCGGATGAGGTCATCCTGCACCAGGGGGACCTGGGTGATAGTTTCCACCTGATCTACAACGGAAAAGTGATCGTCTCCCGCCGGGAACGCGGCAAGGTCGAAAAGATCGCCGACCTGGTGGCAGGCGATCATTTTGGCGAAGATGCCCTGGTTTCGCATGCCCGCCGCTCGGCAACCATCACCGCGCGCGAGGAAACCCTGCTTTTAAACCTTTCGCGTCAGGATGTGGAAGCCCTGATGAAACGGGTGCCTGCGCTGCGCTCCAAGTTCCAGGTCAGCGTCTTGAGTCACCGCCTGGTGCGCGCACGGCGCTTCACCTGGCTGGAAGATGGCGAGGTGGTCTATTTCATCTCCCGCAAGCACCCCATCCTGCTCTGGAAGGCATTGATCGTACCCATCCTGGCTTTGCTCCTGCCGGTACTATCACTCGTCCTGTTCCTGCTCGATCCTCTGCCGTTGTACCTGTGGCTGGCTGGGATCACCTTCATCATCGCCCTCGGCGCGCTGTACCTGCGCTGGCTCGACTGGGGCAATGATTACTACATCGTCACCAACCGGCGCGTGATCTACCTGGAGAAGATCATCCTGCTCTACGACAGCCGCCAGGAGGCTCCGCTCACCGCGGTGCTTTCGGTCAACACGCAGAGCGATGTGGTTGGGCGCACGCTGGGATACGGCGATGTCATCATCCGCACCTTTGTAGGCAACATCATCTTCAGGACCATCGGATTCCCGGAAGAAGTGGAGGGCTTGGTGCGCGAGCACTGGGAAAGGACCAAGTCGAGCTCGCGGCGGGCGGACATCGATGCCATGAAAACATCCATCCGCCAGAAACTTGGGCTTGTCCCCGCCACACCGCCGGAAGCGCCTCCCAAGCCAGCCACGAGACCGGTCCAAACCTTCAATTTATTCAAGGTGCGGTTCGAGGAAAAGGGCATCATCACCTACCGCAAGCACTGGATCGTCTGGCTCAAGCAAACCTGGCTGCCGAGTGTCCTGTTCATCCTGGCGTTGGTTTGGCTCATCCGTGACCTGCTGATCACTCATCCAGACCGCCAGGTGTACCTGCTGCCGGAACTGCTGGCCCTGTCCCTGGTACCGCTGTTCCTGTGGTGGCTTTACCAAACCGTTGACTGGAGCAACGACAAGTTCCAGGTTTCCGATGACCAGATCTTCGATATCGATAAAACACCGCTTGGCAGGATGCATAAGAATGTTGCCCCGCTGGATAACATCCTCAGCATGGAGGCGCGCCGCGAGGGCTTGCTGCAGGTCATCTTCAACTACGGCAATGTCTATATCACCGTCGGCGGTTCGCAGATGATCTTCGAGGATGTGATGAACCCGGACGATGTCCAGCAGGATATCGACCAGCGGCGGGTGTCGCGCCGGGAAAAACAGGATCGCGAAAAAACCCTCTCGGAGCGCGAGCGCCTGTCAGAATTCTTCGCCGCTTACCATCAGAACGCCGCCTCATTCCAGAGTGAATTGGACGAAAAGAAGCGCCAGGAGGCATCCATTCCCCCGCCGGACGTGAAGCCCGGAGGGGAGGAAAATTGAAGTACAATAGGCTGCTTCACATTCCACTTTTACTGGTGATCCATGTCGCTCAGGCAAATTGTTACCCTGCCACATCCCATTCTGCGGCGCAAAGCCAAAGTCATCAAGGATTTCGGTCCCGACCTGCAAGCGCTGGTCGATGACATGATCGAGACCATGCGCCAGGCTCCCGGTGTCGGGCTGGCGGCGCCGCAGGTCGGCATCCCGGAGCGCCTGATCGTCGTGGAATACCCGGTGGATGACGAACTGGAAGGCTCTCCCAAGAAGCTCTACGTGGTCGTCAACCCTGAGATCAAGAAAGCCTCCAGCGAGACGGAGGTGGCTCTCGAAGCCTGCCTGTCCATCCCCGGCTTGCAGGGCGAGGTGGAACGTGCCCTGGAGGTTACGGTCAAGGGACGCACCCGCCGTGGACAGCCGCAAACCATCAAGGCGAAGGGCTGGCTGGCGCGCATCTTCCAGCACGAGATCGACCATGTCGAAGGGATCGTCTATACGGACCGCGCCTCAAGAGTCTGGCAGCCTGCGCCGGATGAGCCTCTGTTGGATAATGTTTGATCCATGTACCTGACCCATCTTTCCCTGACCAACTTCCGCTCATTCGCCCGCCTGGATATGGACGTCCCCCGGCGGGTGATCCTGCTTATGGGGAACAATGCCCAGGGCAAGACAACCCTGCTGGAGGCGGTCTATTTCCTGGCAGCCTTCACCTCCTTCCAGACCCATTCCGACCGGCAGATGGTCAACTTCATCGCGGCGCGCGAGCCGCTGGCGGTGACGCGCCTGGTCGCCGAGTACAAGCGCGGCATGAGCGCCCACCGCCTGGAGGTGCGCCTGATCCTGGAACCGGTCGGACCGGGCAACGGTCAGCGCCTGCGCAAGGAGGTCCTGCTGGACGGACTCAAGCGTCCGGTCGCGGATGTCATCGGTCATTTCAACGCGGTCATCTTCGTCCCGCAGATGACCCAGATCATCGAGGGCTCTCCGGAAGAACGCCGCCGCTACCTGAACCTGGCGCTGGCGCAAGCCTCCCCCGGGTATGCGCGTGCCCTGGGCGAGTACTCCCAGGCTGTCACCCAACGCAATGCTTTATTGAAAACACTCAACGAGCGCGGCGGGGATGCCTCCCAGTTGGATTTCTGGGATGAAGCCGTCACCCGCCTGGGCGCTGTCATCATCCGCGCCCGCATCGCCGCGGTGGAGGAGATCGGCACGCTCGCCCGCAGCATCCATGCCGATCTGACCCACAACAGCGAAACCCTGCGCCTGGATTACCAGCCTGCTTATGATCCCCTGCCGGCACCTGACGGGCAGATCTCGATGCCCATGGATACGGTAGTCGACCGCACCAGCCTGACGGAAGAACAGATCCGACAGGGTTTCCTGGAACGCCTGCACGAGGTGCGCAGCGACGAGATCGCCCGGGGGATCACGAGCATCGGTCCGCACCGCGACGAACTCCGATTCCTGGCGAACACCATCGACCTGGGCGATTACGGCTCGCGCGGGCAGGTGCGTACGACCCTGCTGGCTTTAAAACTGGCGGAGGTGGAGTGGTTGAAGCAGAAGACCGGGCAGGTGCCTGTGCTTCTGCTCGATGAGGTGCTGGCAGAACTGGACCTGCCCCGGCGCGCCGACCTGCTCGCATGCGTGGACCGCATGGACCAGGCGATGCTGACCACCACCGACCAGGGCTTGTTCTCCCCCGATTTCATCTCCGGTGTGGTCATCTGGGAGGCGGGTTCCGGTACACTGAAATCGCGTTCGTCTGGAGATAATTAATATGACTGTCCGACATGCCGATGAGATCCCCGCTGTCGTGGTGAAAGCCGGCGATCACACCCGTCTACAGGTATTGCTGGAGAGCGAGCAGTTCATCATCCGCCGCTTCCTGATGGCACCGGGCGGGGGCATGCCCGCACACACCAACACCGTTGAGCATGGGCAGTATGTACTGACCGGCAAGGCGCGCATCGAGGTGGACGGGCAGGTGTATGATGTGCAGGCTGGGGACGTGGTCTTCATCCCTGCCGGTGTCCTGCACTGGTATCAGAACACGGGGGAGACCGATTTCGAGTTCCTGTGCATCATTCCGAACAAGCCGGACGAGATCACGCTCGCGGCGAAGGACTGCTGACCTTCCGGGTTGTCTCTTCCAGGGGTTTCCTGGCGGGCTCCCCGGGCAGGCGCGGGTAGTTCCCGGGCGTGGCGGCAGTTTTATCCACCACCACCAGGTAGCGCTCCTCGGTGATACCCGGCAGATCGACCGGCAGCAACTGCCGCAAGTTCCCCCCCAGTATCTTGAAGGCTTTTTCCGCCCTGAGTGCCTCCGCCGGAGCGGTGGCACCTTTTTGCGCCAGCATGACCCCACCCACGCGCACCAGCGGGAGCAGGTACTCTGCCAGCACCGGCAGTTGAGCCACCGCCCGGGCGACTGCCCAGTCGTAAGCCTGGCGGTGGGCGGACATGCGCCCCACCTGCTCGGCGCGGGCGGTGATCACTTCCACCTGCTCCAATTTAAGCACCTCCACCAGGTGCTGGCAGAACCGGGTCTTCTTGCCGATCGATTCCACCAGCGTCAGGCGCATGGCAGGATAGAGGATCTTAAGCGGGATGCCGGGGAACCCCGCGCCTGTGCCGATATCCACCAGCGAGCGCGGCGGGTTCTCTTTCCACGCCAGCACGCAGGAGAAGGAGTCCAGGAAGTGCTTGGTGCGGATCTCCTCCACCTTGCGGATGGCGGTCAGGTTCACTTTCTCGTTCCACGCCATGAGTTCGCGCTCGAAAGTGACCAGCGCGACCACCTGGCTGCCTGTCAGGTGAATGCCAAAGCACTTGCGCGCCTGCTGGATCAGTTCTTCCATGCGGTCATTATAGTACAAAGGAGTGCGGGCTTGCACCCGCACTCCAGTCCTATTGCCGTTTACCATTCTGCCAGGGTTATTTCGCCGCGGCGGCTTGTTTTGCCTTGCGCCGCTTCACGCCGCGTACGATCAGCCAGACGACCAGGGCGATGGGTCCAAAGACCACGAGCAGGATGGGGATGACCAGCAGGAAGAAGTACACCAGGAAATCGACGAAATCCTGCATGAAGTTGATCAAGCCCTGGATGGCATCGCGCGCCGCCTCGCCGGGCGTCCACGGACCAATGACCAGCGGCTGGATGGTCTCCTCCGCCAGTAACGAGACCGTGATCAGCGAGTAGGCGGTGGTCTCCTCGTAATACTTGATCTGACCTTTGACCACCTCGATCTGCTCGTTGTAGTACTGCAGTTGGTTGAAGACGTTGAGCACATCCTCGGTCTTCTCGGCGGCATCCATGATGGTTTCGAGTTTATCGCGGGCGGCTTCCAACGCGCTGAGCCGCGACTGCAAGTCCACGTATTCGGCGGTGACATCCTGGCTGGTGCGGTTCTCGTTGCGCACCTCGACCGCATCCGCCTTGATCTCCTCGAGCGCTTCATTTAGTTTCCCAGCCGGTATGCGGATGGAGATATAGCCCTCCGGGGCGGTGCCGCCATCATAGAGGGTGGTCTGATACATGCTCATCGAAACGACGAACCCGCCCAGACGTTCCGCCAGGGCGCTGATGGCTTCTGCCTTTGCCTGCGGATCAGGGATCACGATGGTCAGGTCGGCGTTCATGATGACCATGCGTTCCTGCATGGGTTCGACAGAGAGGGTATCGTTCTTGACCACCGGGTAGGGTGCGGCGGTGGGCATGGACTGGCTTTCGTCGTAGCCCAAGCCTTCGCCCACCTGGTCATAGGCTGGCGCGCCCACGGAGACCTCCTCCATGGAGCGCGAGGCGGCGGTGCCGCAGGCGGCGAGACTCAGCATTAACAGGATGATCAGGGAAATGGTCTTTTTGTTCATGGCTTCTCCTCCTTGAGAAGTTGTCCGGAATTGAGGCTAGGACGTTCCCGCGCGAGGAAAAGTTCCATGGAAGCCCGGCGAGGCAAGGGGTGGGTGCTTACCAGCCGCCTGCCAGACGTTCGGCGTGCCTGAGAGGCAGACCCGCCTCCTCGATCTGTTCCTGCACCTTCTTGATGTCGTACGACACCCGGCGCGGTTCCCAGATCTTGTGCTGGGGGTTGAACAGAGCGTACCCGGCGCGCACATCGCGGTCGCGCGGCTGTCCCACCGAGCCCGGGTTGAGGAAGGCGCGTTCGAACAACTTGTACTTCGGCTCGCGCGAGATGGTGATGGTCATATCATCCATCCGGGCGTGGAACTGGAAGATGGACTGGAAGTGGGAATGTCCCATCATGCACCAGGTGGTATGGAAGTAATCCAGGTTCATCCGAGCGGTCAGGGTGTTCATGATGTATTCCCAGATCGGGTCGCGCGGGCTGCCGTGCACCAGGGTTACATCACCGCGGGTCACAGAATCGGTTGGCAGGGCGCGCAGGAAGGCGGCGTTCTCCTCCCGCAGCACGGTCCGCTGCCAGAGCAGAGCCTTGCGCGCATCGGTATTGAAAGTTTCGAGCGGCATGGCATTGACTGCGGCAAAATCGTGGTTGCCCATGACACAGGTCAATTTGGGCAGGTTGGTGATGCGCTCGACACACTCATTGGGTTGGGGACCGTAGCCGACGATATCGCCCAGGCACCAGACCTGGTCCACCCTGCCGGCATCGGCGAGCACCGCCTCGAGCGCGACCAGGTTGGCGTGCACATCCGAGATGACCAGGACTTTTGTCATGATGAAGTCTCCAATGATCCTGCGATCCGTTCGATGATAGCCTGGGCGGCTTCTTCCTTGTCCATCAGGGGCAGTTCTTCGCGCGCTCCGCCGGCGTACAGCAGGGTGATGCGGTTGGTGTCCACCTCGAAACCTGAGTCGGGGGCAGAGATGTCGTTGGCGGCGATCAGATCCAGGTGTTTGGCTTCCAGTTTTTCGGCGGCATTCTCCAGCAGGTCGCGGCTTTCGGCGGCGAACCCGACCACCACCCGGGGTCTTTGTTTTCCCATGCCTGCCACCGCGGCAAGGACATCCGGGGCGGTCTCCAGGTGTAGTTGGGGGATGCCGTCGCGCTTCTTCAGTTTCTGCGCGGCGCGGCTGGCGGGGCGAAAATCTGCCACTGCCGCCGCCATGATCAGCACATCCGTACCTGCCGCGCGGGTAACGACCGCCTCGAGCATTTCCTGCGCGCTGCGCACGTCCACCAGCAGTGCGCCGATGGGTGCGGGCAGGCTCACCGGGGCGCTGACCAGGGTAACCTGCGCCCCGGCGTCCAGCGCCGCCTGCGCCAGGGCGTAACCCTGTTTTCCTGAGGAGCGGTTGGTGATGGCGCGCACGGGGTCGATCGGCTCCTGCGTTCCGCCGGCGGTGACCACGACTTTCCTGCCTGCCAGCCTGCCCCCCGAGCCCAGCAGCAGGCGGATGTGACCCAGCAGGTCTGCCGGGTCCATGAAACGTCCCAGCCCGACCAGGCCGGATGCCATGCGCCCTTCGACCGGACCGGCGACGACCACACCGCGCCCGATGAGCGTTTTTACGTTCGCCTGCGTGGCGGGGTGTTCGTACATACCGGCGTCCATTGCCGGGGCGACCAGGATGGGACAGCGGGCAGCCAGCGCAGTGATGGTCACCAGATTATCAGCAATGCCGTGCGCCATCTTGGCGAGCGTGCTGGCTGTGGCGGGCGCCACCACCAGCAGGTCGGCTCCGTGCCCCAGCCCGACATGCAGGATGTGTGCTTCGCCGCCCCACAGGTCGGCATCGGTGAAGGCTTTACGCCCGGTGACCGACTGGAAGGTGAGCGGGGTGATGAATTTTTCTGCGGCGTGGGTTAAAAGGACGTCCACCTGCGCGCCGGCTTGTGTCAGCCGGGAGGCGAGGTCAGCGGCTTTGTAGGCGGCGATGGATCCCGTTACCGCCAGCAGGATGTTCTTCCCGCTGAGGATGGACATGGGGCTGATTATACCGGAAAACGGGATGGCAGGGTTAGTGGCGTGTAGACATCAGTGATCCAAGGGCTTTGGTCTGGAATGAACTGCATGAAATGCACTCACGGGAATAGTTTATCCAACCAATTCTCGATGAACCACTGGATGATAGCCCCTAGGGCAGTCAGGACCAGCCACCCCCCGGCGCCAAAAACGAGGATATTCACGAAGGTCTGGAAGCGCGAGGGTGGGTACATCTCATCT
>JBFYSG010000006.1:0-8782 GCA_041301835.1 Chloroflexota bacterium
TTGTTCAACACTTCCAGCGCCTGGATGGCGCGTCCATCCTCGATGCGGTCGTTCGCCTCCATCCAGGCGTGACGGATGAGCAGCACCTGCATCAGGCGGCGCACCGGCTCGGCGCGCAGACGCCCGGAGAGCCGCTCGGACGATTCAACCGAGGTCGTGCCCACCAGCAGGGGGCGTCCGAGGGCATGTTCGCGCACGATGGCGCGGGTGATGGCGCGCAGTTTCGCCTCCACCGTGCGGAAGATCACATCGGGGTAATCCTTGCGCCGCCAGAAGACCACTTCCTTGCTGGCATCCTCCTTGCGGGCAAAATAGGCGTATTCGTAGCCTTCCTCGTCGCGGTCCTTGATCTCCACCAGCGGCGCCCCGGCACCGAAAGACTGGTACTCCAGGTTGGTTGGAATGGGCAGCACGGCGAGTTTATAGATCTTGTCGAATTCCTCCGCCTCGGTCAGTGCCGTGCCGGTCATGCCGGCGAGTTTCTCGTACATGCGGAAATAATTCTGCAGCGTGATGGTGGCGTAGGTAACGTTTTCCGGCTCCACCTTGACGCCTTCCTTGGCTTCCACCGCCTGGTGCAGTCCATCGCTCCAGCGGCGACCCGGCATCAGCCGCCCGGTGAACTCGTCCACAATGACGACCTTGCCAGCCTGCACCAGGTAATCCTTGTTGCGCTTGAAGAGGTGCTGGGCGCGCAGGGCTTGCTCCAGGTATCAGAGCAGGCGCGCCTGCTCGGGGGTCACATCTTCCGGGCGGTCGGGGTCGCGCAGGGGCTGCCCCAGCAACTGCTCCACATGGGCGGTGCCGATCTCGGTCAGCGCCACCGAGCGGTCCTTCTCGCTGACCTCGTAATCCTCCTCCCGCAACTGGCGCACGAGACCTGCCATGCGACCATACCACTCGATATCGCCCGAAGCCGGACCGGAGATGATCAGCGGCGTGCGGGCTTCATCGATCAAAACGTTGTCGACCTCGTCCACGATGGAGAAATAATGACCACGCTGCACCCGGGCTTCCAGGCGCATGGTCATGTTGTCGCGCAGGTAATCGAAGCCGAACTCGGAATTGGTGCCGTAGGTGATATCGGCGGCATAGGCTTCCACGCGCTCCACCAGGCGCATATGGTGCTGGTCTTCACGAGTGTGCTCTCGCTCCGGGTCGAACACGAATGCCTTTTTTCCGTTCTCGGTGGCGGAAGCCATCTGCAGTATGCCGACCGAGAGCCCCAGGAAGGCATAGATCTCCCCCATCCAGCGCGCATCCCGGCGGGCAAGGTAATCATTGACCGTCACCAGGTGCACCCCGCGACCGGTCAGGGCATTCAGGTAAGCCGGCAGGGTGGCGACCAGGGTCTTGCCCTCCCCGGTGCGCATCTCCGCGATCATGCCGCGGTGCAGGATGATCCCGCCGATCAACTGGACATCGTAGTGGCGCTGTCCGAGGGTGCGCTTGGATGCCTCCCGGACGGTGGCAAAGGCTTCCGGCAGGATCTCCTCCAGGAAAGCCTTCTCCGCCGTGCGGCGCTGGGCTGCCTCGTCGATCCCTTCCAGCCTGGCAGACAGGCGCGCCTTGAAGTCCGCTGTACGGGCGCGCAGGTCATCGTCGGTGAGCCGTTCAAGATCCGCTTCCAGGGTATTGATCCGGGCAACGATGCCGGTGGTCTTCTCGATCTCTTTTTTATTGGGGTCGCCCCCAAAGGTTTTGACAAAGCGCTGAAGCATGCGTGGATGTCCCTTTCGGGGCGGATTATAGCACGGGCGTATAAGCCCTGCCACCGGCAGACACAGCGGGTGCCAGATGACAAACCGGGGTCACCCTGGCAGGTTTCCCCGGCTTGAGCCTGGCATTATTCCTTGGCGTCGAGGTTGAAACCGCGCTGGTGCAATTGCTCGAGCAGTTCGGCAGGGGATGGGAACCACTGCCCCCACTTGCGCGAAATGTGCTCTGTCCAGGAGTAATTATCGTACGTGTAGGTGTCTTTCCTGCTTTTATCCTCGATCGGGATCTTGGCTTTCATCTTGACGTAGTAGCCCTGCGCCAGGTAGCCTTCATCCATCACCTGCATGGCTTCCGCCACCTGCTCGTCGCTGAACTCCGGGTAGGTATCCTCGAACAGGGTGAAGGAGAGTGGATAGCGCGGGCGGGGCGGGAGATCCTCCGCCGGGTAGCCCATCACCAGACCCACCAGCGGGAAGACCCGCGGCGGGAGTTTGAAATCGCGCGCGATGCGGTCTGCCTGGTAGGGCGCCGCCCCCAGGAAACAGGAGAATAGACCCAGGCTCTCGCCTGCCACAACCATGTTCTGCGCCATGTACGCCGCATCCTGTATGCCGAAGAAAAGCAGGGAGAGGTCATTGGACACGACCTCCCAGCCGCGCACTTTCATGAACCGCTCCAATTTATACAGGTCCACGCAGATCGTGAACCACAGAGGCGCCCCAAAGGGGGCTCTTTTATTGCGTTTGAGCAGCACGCTGTACAACTGCGCCGCGAAAGGCGCCTGCTGCCCGGCGCGCACAATGGTGTGCACGACCTCGTCCGATGGCTTTTCCTTGGTGTATTTGCGCACCGAACGATGATTCATCATGGTCTCGATGACTTGATTTTCCATAAGGGGGTATCCTTTATATAAGATGGGAAGCGCGCCGTCAGGGCGTCACGCCGGTTGGGTTGAAACAGGGTTGATAATCACTGCCCAGCACCAGGACATACGACACATCGCTCTCCTGCGGAGCGGAGATAAAGGCGGAGGGCGGCAGCCCCATCAGGGTCAACAATTCGCCCACCCGCTCCAGGTCGAAGGTGTCGGTCAGGTCATACAGCAGGGTCTGGGTATAGTCCAGGCGGTCCGATATTGCCAGGCGGGTGCTGTAACCGGCATAGTTCAGGCGTTCAGCCGCCAGCCAATCCCAGCCGTTGTTGGTCGTGCCGTTGCGGACCTCAATGGTAAGCGCCTCCACCTCGGGGGCTTTCTCGCGCTCGGCAAGCGCCTCCTGCAGCAGCGATTGGATCGCCGTGGCGTTGGGCAACTGCACCGAGGCGCCGCCCTGGGTGACCCAACTGGAAACATACCCGCGCCCAACATAGTAACTGCGGATATCGGCATTGTTCATTTGCAGCGCCAGCGATGCCAGGGGTCCCAGGTCTATCAGCCCGAGATCGGTCGTTACCGAGGAATGCAGATCGTCATATAACTGCGAGATCTTGCTGATGGCATCGATGGTCAGGGCGCGCCTGAACAGCGCCCGCAGCACTTCCTGCGAACGGCGCCCGCGGTCGAAATCAGAGGACTTGGAGCGCGAACGGGCATACCACAGCGCCAGGTCGCCGTCCATGTGCACCAACCCCGGACCGACGGTGAATAGTTCCCAGTTGTCCTCGTTGTTCTCGTCAAGCTGCGGGGAGATCAGGTGCCAGTCGGTGTAGGCGCAGTAGACCGGCACATCCACCCCGCCCAGGGTGTTGACGATCTTGCGGAAACCGTCAAAGTCCACGATCGCCAGGTGATCGATGCGCACGCCCAGGTTATAGAGGATGGTGTCCTTGAGCAGGGCAGCTCCACCCCCCGGGTAGTTGTACATGATGCCGTACTCATAGGCGGCGTTGATGCGGTCCATCCCCACCGTGGGGATGTACACGTACAGGTCGCGCGGCAGGGAGATGAGCGACACCTGCGCGCTCGATGGTCGCAGGGCGGCTATGATGAGCACATCCGTGCGGAAATAGGTCTGGGTGGCGCTGCGTTGATCCGAACCGAGCAGCAGGTAGGTGACGGTCTGATCGTCGGTCAGCACCACCGCCGGGCTGGGCGCGTAGGGCGGTGCGTAGAAGGAGATCGGTGTGCCCGCCGTCGGCAGGACTGCGCTGGGGTCGAATTCCGGCGGGACGAACAACGTGGGTGTCCCGGTGAGCAGCGCCGCCGGGAGCACCTCGAACGGAGTCGGGGTCTCATCCAGCAGCGGTTGAAAAGGCGTGCCTGTCGGGGTGGCATCCTCACCCACCGTGACCAGGAACATGGGCGTGGGCGAAGCGAGCGGCTGGGTGCCAAATCCGGTCACCGGGTTGGTGCCGCAGGCTGTCAGCAGGAGCAGGAGGACGGGCAGGAGGCGCTTCATCGCGAGGGTTGGACCCCGGTTCATTACGGTGTATCGGTAGGTATTGGGGTATCCGTGGGTGTCGGCGGTACGATCACCGTCCAGGTGGGCGTTTCGGTGAAGTAATAGTAGGGATAGGTCGGCGTCGGGGGTGTGGGTGCCCAGGGCGGCACATACAGCAATTTACCGACCACCAGCAGGGTGCTGCTGCCCATGCAGTTGGCGCTCTGCAGCGCCTGCACCGTAACGCCGTATGCCACCGAAAGGCGGTACAGGTTATCTCCGGGCTGCACCGGGTAGGTCACCCAGCCGGGCGGTGGACCGCAGGTCCCGGCGGTTCGGGTGGCATCCGCCGGCACGTATACTTCCATCCCGACCTGCAGGGTATCCAAAAAGGTGAGGCAGTTCGCCTGGCGCAGGAACTCGACGCTCAGGTTATAGTGCGAGGCAAGCGCCTCCAGGTCCTCACCGCTTTCGAGGATATGGACAACCCAGCCTGGCGGCAGCGGGCATTCTGTCGGCGTTGGGCTGAGCGTGAGAGTCCCGGTGAGCGTCGCGGTAAGCGTGAGGGCGGTCGGGGTCAGCGGCTCGGGGGTCAGGGTCCTGTGTGTTGCCGTGAAGCTCGCGACCTCGGTCCGGGTGCGGGTGGGCATGGTCAGGTTGGCTTCGGCAAAGGAAAGCGCCAAGCCCCCCACCGTGAGGAGGATCGAGACCAGGGCGATCAGCAATCCCGGCAGGACTTGCCGCACAACCCGCATTTAATCTTCCACTTCTACGGGCAGGATGGGCAGGACAACGCTGAAGGTGGAGCCGGTGTTCGCTTCTGTCTCGACCCAGATGCGTCCGTTCTGGGCTTCGACCAGGGTCTTCGCGATCGACAAGCCCACACCGGTATCGCCCACCCCCTGGATGAGCGAATGCTCCGCCCGGTAGCGGCGGGCAAAGACCCGCGGGATATCCGTCGATGCGATGCCGCCGCCGGTATCGGTGACCTGCAGAGCCAGGTAACTCTTGTCTTCCTCCACCTTCAACTGCACACGCAGGGTGATGACACCCTCCAGCGGGGTGGCAGCCGTGGCATTCTGCAGCAGGTGGATCAGCACCTGCTGGAGCGCATCCCGGTCCATCATCATCTGCGGCGGGTTCTCAGGGATATCCAGCCGCAACGTGATGTTCTTTTCCCGGATCAGGGTGCTGGTGTACGCCATGGCGTTATCGATGATCAGGTTCAGGTCGATCAATTCCGGCTTGAATTCGAAGCGCCCGGTATCCAGGTTGGTAATCTGGATCAGGTCATCCACCAGGCCTCCGATGCGCTCGGTGGATGCCTTGACGCGTTCAACGAACTTGCGCTGCAGGGCACCCAGGATGCCGACCGATTCACCCAGCAGCAGGTCGGTATAGCCGATGATGGAAGACATCGGTTGGCGCAGGTCTTGGGAAATGGAAGCGATCACCTCGACCTGCTCGTTGGTGATCGGCACCGTCGGGCGGGTATCCTCTTCCTGGGCAGCCCGGGTTCCGTCCTCCCCGCTGCCTGTCACTGCTGGCATGCCCACCGGGGTCTTCTGCAGGTCGTCTTCCAGCTGGTCTGATCTCGCCTGGGCTGATACCAGGTCGAGGCGCAGTTTCTCGTTGTCGCTGCGCAGCTGCTCGATCTGTTCGAGCTGCTTCTGGACATCCTCCTGCGTAACCATCTTGATGCGATAGCCTTCGTTCTCGGTACGTAATTGCTCGATCTGCTTCTCGGCTTGTTCCTGCATCACCATCAACGCCGCCAGGTTCTCAGCCTGTACCTTCAACTGGGCTTCCGCGGCGGAGGGGGCTTGCGAGCGCTGTTCCATCGCCTCCGCCTGGCGCCTGATCTCCTGCAGCTCTTCCTGGGCAGTCCTGGTCTCCTGGTGTGCCATTTCACGCTCGCGCTCCAGCACCGTGACCTGTTCGCCGCGTTCGAGCACCGGCAGCAGCAGGGCTGAGACGTTGGTCAGGTAGATCTGGTCATCGGCAGTCCACAGGCGGTTGGAATACGGGGAGAGGATCAGGATCGCCCCCACCGGTCCGCGCTCATGCGAAGCAATGGGCACGCATAACAGGTGGCCGACGCTGCTCAAACCCAGCGTCTGACCCAGACCTTTCATGTCCGTCGAGGTGCTGCTGGCGGGCATGCGCAGCGGGCGGGCGCGGTGGACGGCATTGGCGAGCAGCGGGATGGAATTGTGTACCACCGAGGTCCCACCCAGGCTCTCCTCGCGGATCAGGTCATAGCCGCAGGTGATCGTCAGGTTCTTGTCCTCACCCAGCGTGACCAGAAAACACAGGTCCGCCAGCATGGCTTGGGCAATGCTGCGCGTCAGGTTCTGGCAGATCTTATCGGAGGTGGAAGCCGCCGCCAGGTTGATGAGCGATTGGAATGTCTTGGGGTCGGTGCTGTAGCGCCGCCGTTCCTGCCAGATGGGCGCATCGTTCTTCTTGTCGGGGGATACTTTCTTGCGGGGTTCCTGCTTCACCGAGGCGGGGAAGCGCTGGGGCAGGGTCAGCAGGAGCGGGAACATCGCCAGGTGCGCAAGACGCACAGCACCGGGGAAATCGCCATATACGTGCACAAGCAGGGAAGCCAGGTGACCCAGCAGGGCGAGGATCAGCATCGCCAGACCGGTGCCCCAACCGTTTGGGCGCCGCAGGATAAGCGCCAGCAGACCCAGCAGCGCCATCGCCAGGCTGACCGCCTGCCAGATGAATTCCGCCGTGGTGAGATTGAAACCTGTCGCTCCGGCACGCAGGTACAGGATGCCGGTCAATCCCAGGATCGCCACGCCCAGGAGCGTGACGAGCATGCTCGCCGCATCTGCCAACCGCACCGGCTCGGGGAACGCCCACAGCCATGCGATCCAGATCAACGAGAGGAAGGACACCGTCCGGTCCAGCGGCGGCAGCACCACGCTGGATGCCAGGATGCCGCGCCAGGATAACCCGCTGACGATGAACAGGAGCAATTGCAGACCGAGCAGGATGGCGAGTCCGATCACCGTGCGGCGCGCCTGGGGGAAATCGTTCGTCCGCCGGTAGTGGATCGCTGCCTGCAGAGCGCCTGCGATTGAAAATGCCAGGACAAAATGATAGATCAAATTGCCCGGCGGAACCGTCAGGACCGTGAAGATCAGGTTAAAGAACGAACTCATGGACGCCACCTGTCGAAAATTGCTTACCCCAAGTTTATACCATTTTCAACTTAAAGGCTATGGTAGTTTCGTGACCTCCGCCATCATAGAAAGGTGATAGTACCATCCGGGCAGGAATCCAGGGATGACAGGCGTGCTTTATAATAGCGCCAGTGGATCGGTCTTTTGGCTGGCGTCATGTACTCATCCTGTTGCTCATCCTGAGCCTCGTCCTGGCACCGCGCCCATTGGCGGGTTCCCTCGCCCTGGCGGCAGCCCGGCGCGCCTCCGCTGCCGGGGATCATACCGCCGCCGCCGAGGCGTTCGCGGACGCGGCGCAGCGCCTGCCTTGGGAGGCGCGCCTGTATGGCTGGACCGGTCAGGCATACCTGCTGGCAGGTTCCCCGCAGGTTGCTGTGCAGTGGTTCGCCCGGGGCGAGGCGCGCCAGGCTTTATCGCATGCCGACTGGTTGGTGTATGCCGATACACTGGTCTTGTTGGGCGATGATCCCGCCGCCGTCCGTGCCTGGGAACAAAGCACGCTCCTGTTCGGTCCCAGTTTCCAGGCATACCGGGGGTTGGCGCTGCTCTCCCGCCGGGCAGGCGACCTGCCGGGCGCGATCGACCATCTTCAACAGGCGCTCCTGCTGGCACCCGGGGAAGCGGAGGCGCATTACCAATTGGGTTTGCTGTGGACCGCCACCGCACCGGAAAATGCCCCGCTGGAATTGCTGCTTGCATTGGACCTGGATGAAAACAGGCAGGCGGCGGTCGAATGGCTGCGCGCCGAGATCAGGCACGCCTTCAGCGTGGATGACCGCGCCTTCCAGTTCACCGTCTGCGGGCGGGCGCTGGCTGCCCTGGGCGAGTGGGACCTGGCAGCCGAGGCGTTCAGCCGCGGCATCCAGGCTGATGCAACCTACGCCGAAGCCTGGGCATGGCTTGGTGAAGCCCGTCAGCAGCGATCCCTGGATGGGCGGACGCAGCTGGATCAGGCGCTCTTGCTGGATGCCGGTTCTGCCAGCGTGCAGGCGTTGGATGGGATGTACTGGCTGCGCCAGGGTGATTTCGAGCGCGCCCTTGCCGCCTTCAGCCTGGCTGCCGCCTTCGAACCCGGGAATCCCGCCTGGCAGGTCGCGCTGGGCGACGCCGCCGCGGCAGGTGGTGACTTGCTCACCGCCTCCATCCATTACCTCCACGCCGTGGAACTGGGTCCCGAGGATGCCGCTGCCTGGCGCGCCCTGGCGCTCTTCAGCCTGGACAACAACACAGACGTGGAAAATTCCGCCTTTGCCGCTGCCCGGCAGCTGCTGCGTTTGGCGCCGGATGACTGGCTGACCCACGATATCGTTGGGCGGACTGCCACGATCCTGCGCCTCCGCGTCGAAGCCGAAGCGCAATTGCTGAAAGCCATCGAGATCGCCCCGCTGGAACCCGCCCCGCACCTGCACCTGGCGCTGTCCTACCTGGAATTCGGCGAAGAGGCGCTGGCATACGACAAACTCGTGGATACGCTTGCGCTTGATCCCG
>JBFYSG010000007.1:0-11064 GCA_041301835.1 Chloroflexota bacterium
ACCTCATTGGTGGTCAGCTGCCAGATCTGGATGATGCGTTCGTTCTGTTCCTGCTCCGTCAGCAAGCCGCGGCGGAAATCGCGTTGAACCTGTTCAACTTCCTTCAGCGCTCTGTCGATGATCTCCGCTTTTTGGGGCGGAACGGTGATATCTGATACTGCGATCGTGGTGCCGGAACGCATGGCGTACTCGAAACCAATGCGTTTGATCTCATCGGCTGCCTCGGTGGTCACATCCTGCCCGTAAAGTTCATAGACTTCAGCGATGAGGTCCTTGACGCCGCCTTTTTCCAGCTGGCGGTTAATGAACTGGACCTTCTCGGGCAGGACGCGGTTGAAGAGCACACGCCCGACCGTCGTATCCACCCGCCGTGTGACCGGCTCGGTCAGGCGGTTGTGGTCATCGTCGTACCAGGTGAGTACATTGACCTTGATCTCGGAATGGATGTCAACCTGGTCCAACTGGTAAGCCATGTCCACTTCATCGATATCGGCGAAAGCGCGTCCATCACCCTTGTGGGCTTTCACGTGCAGCATGGTCAGGTAGTACACGCCCAGGACCATATCCTTGGATGGACCGATGATCGGTTCACCATCGGCGGGTTTCAGCAGGTTCTTGGATGCCAGCATCAAGCGGCGTGCTTCCTGGATCGCCTTGTCAGACAAAGGCACATGAACAGCCATCTGGTCGCCATCGAAGTCGGCATTGAAGGCAGTACAAACCAGGGGGTGCAACTGGATAGCGGAGCCTTCGATGAGCGTGGGTTCGAACGCCTGGATGCCCAGGCGGTGAAGCGTGGGGGCACGGTTGAGCAGCACCGGGCGGTCCTTGATGACCTCCTCGAGCACCTCCCAGACCTCCGGGCGGCCGCGTTCGATGAAGCGACGTGCACCCTTGACGTTGGCGGCGTAGTTATGCGTGACCAGCCTGCCAATGACGAAGGGGCGGTACAGTTCCAGCGCCATGGCTTTGGGCAGACCGCACTGGAAGAGTTTCATTTGCGGACCGACCACGATCACCGAACGACCGGAGTAATCCACGCGCTTGCCCAACAGGTTGCGGCGGAAGCGACCCTTCTTGCCCTTGAGCATGTCGCTCAGCGAGCGCAGTTCGCGCCGCCCGCGGCGTGAGAGTGCCTTGCCGCGCTGGGAGTTGTCGATGAGCGAATCGACTGCTTCCTGCAGCATGCGCTTCTCATTGCGGACGATCACATCCGGCGCGCCCAGTTCCAGCAGGCGCTTGAGGCGGTTGTTGCGGTTGATGACGCGGCGGTAGAGGTCATTCAGGTCCGAGGTGGCAAAACGACCGCCGTCCAGCTGCACCATGGGGCGCAGGTCGGGCGGAATGACCGGCAGAACGGTCAGGATCATCCACTCGGGGCGATTGCCGGAACGGCGGAAGGCTTCCACGACTTTCAGCCTGGAAGTCGCCTTCTTGCGTTTCTGTTTCGACTTGGTGGTCTTCACCTCGTGCCAGAGTTCGCTGGACAACTTGTCCAGGTCGAGGCGGCGCAGGATGTCGTAGAAGGCCTCGGCGCCCATATCGGCGCGGAAGACCTGACCCCAGCGGGATTTCAACTCGCGATAGCGGGTCTCGCCCAGGAAGGTGAACGGATGCAGTTCCATCAGTTCATCGCGCTGGTGAGCGTTCTGATCCTGGCTGGACGAGGTTTGATCTTCCAGCGAAGAACGCAGGGCGTTCATCTTTTCATCCGCTTCGGCTTTAATGCGAGCCGCTTCCTTCTTGATCTCATCCAGGGCGCGCTGTTTTTCATCCTTGAACTCGCTCTCGATGACGCTGAGCCGTTCCTGGACGATCTTTTGCACCTTGGATATCTGGGCGGCGGTTACTTTCGCGCCCGCGTCCACAATGACCTTGTCGGTATTGCCGAAAACAACCGCCTTCTGGAGCACCTTGCCCTTGTTTTCCTGCAGGAGGCTCTCCAGGCGCTGACCTTCCTGAATGACGGGTTCAAGGCGCGTGGCGATCTCCTCGTCCGATTGGTGTTCTCTTTCCGCCTTGCGCTGGGTCAGTTCCATCATGTGCTTGTCGCGGGCGGTCTTGATCTCGGCGATCTGGGCATTGATGACCGTTGCCTGTTCGCGCTCGGAAACAGAGATCTCTTCCTGCAAGCGTTTCAGGGCTTTTTGACGGGCTTCTTCATCCACGTAGGTGACTATGTACTGGGCGAAGTAGAGCACCCGGTCCAGGTTGCGGCGCGAGATGTCCAACAGCATGCCCAGGTAGGAGGGGATGCGGCGGGTGTACCAGATATGGGCGACTGGCGTGGCGAGCCCGATGTGCCCCATGCGCTCACGACGCACAGCCGAGCGGGTCACTTCCACGCCGCACTTATCGCAGGTGATGCCTTTGTAACGCGGGTTCTTGTATTTCCCGCAATAGCACTGCCAATCACGGGTTGGTCCGAATATCGCTTCACAGAACAGACCGTCTTTTTCGGGTCGTAGCCTGCGGTAGTTGATCGTCTCTGGTTTTAAGACTTCCCCGTAAGACCATGAGAGGATCGTATCTGGCGAGGCAAGGCTGATGCGTAACGAAACTAGTCCCTTGGTTTCCACTCGTCTGCTCCTATCATTTGGATATGCTGATGACTGCGCCCTTAAACGACACACAAAAGCAAGCGCTTCGGAAATTCATCCAAGCGCTCGCAAGACATGGTTTGGTTCTACACTATTCAATAAACGCTGATTATATCGATTTTTCGCCCAAAGGTCAAGTACTTTCCCCAAATTCCAGCAAGTTTAGCACATCTTCCAGGCAGGCGGCGAAGATCTCCTGCATGATCGCCGGGTCGGCGCGGTACGGTCCGCCGAATGATCCATCCCCGTAGACACGGCGGGTCGTGGCTGCATCCATCACATCCGAGGGAACCAGCGGCGGATCCTTGGAACCCTGAGGCAGGTCGGAGACGACCGTGAACGGAAATGCTTCCAGCCAATTGGCGTGTTCAGGCTTGATCTCATGGCGGGTGGCGATCGCCTCCACGCTGTGCGACATCCACCAGGCGTACCACTGGAACTGGATGCCGTCCAGTTCGTTGGCAAGTTCCACCAGGCGGGACTTAACCCCGCTGTTGCCGCCATGACCGTTCAGGACGAGCAGGCGTCTGAACCCCTGCTGGTGGGCGCAGCGGATGATGTCCTCCACGGCAGCCATCAGCGTATCCAGCCTGAGGCTGAAAGTGCCGGGATAAGTGATGAAATAGGGACTCGAGCCAAAATTTAACGGCGGCGCGATGAGCACACCGGTTTTCTGGGAGGCGGCATCTGCCAGCGCCAGTGGGATCTTGATATCGGTCAACAGGGACAGGTGAGCATGCTGTTCGCAGGCACCGATGACCAGGATGAGGCGATCGTCCTGTTTCAGGTAGGCTTCCACGTCCATCCAATTCAATTCTTCGATGCGCATGCAGCCATTATAATCGGTCCATGACTGAGCGTGCGCCATTACCCCGGGCTTTCCTTGAGCGTATGTCCCGCCAACTCGGAAGCGAATTCCGAGACTTTCAAACCGCCCTGGACGAAGACCCGGTCACCGGGCTGCGGGTGAACAGCCTCAAGATCACGGCACAGGAATACCAGGCGCGGACACCTTTGCGGTTGGGGGAACCCATTCCCTGGGCACCGGGCGCCTATATCCTGCCGCCTTCCGACCTTTCTGCGGGGAACCATGCCCATCACCGGGCTGGGCTGTTTTATCTCCAGGATCCCTCTGCCATGGCGCCAGCCGCCCTGCTGGATCCAGGTGCGGGTGAGCGCGTGCTCGACCTGGCGGCGGCACCTGGTGGGAAGACGACCCACCTGGCAGCCCTGATGGGCACAGGCGGTCTGCTGGTGGCGAACGAGATCAAGGATAAACGCGTGGGGCACCTGGCGATGAATGTGGAACGCTGGGGAGCCTCGAATGTGGTGACTACGAACGAGTCCCCTGAACGGCTGGTGGATCATTTCGGGGCTACTTTCGACCGGGTGTTGGTGGATGCCCCCTGCTCGGGCGAGGGTATGTTCCGAAAAGACATGGGCGCGCGCCTCGATTGGTCGCCCGAGGTCGTGCGGGGCTGTGCATTGCGGCAGAAGAACATCCTGTCCCTGGCAGCCAAACTGGTCAAAGCAGGCGGCAGGCTGATGTATTCCACCTGCACCTTCGCAACCGAGGAGGATGAGGAGATCATCCTGGCTTTCTTGAAGACTCACCCTGGATACGAGGTCGTCCCGCTGCCCGATCTTCCCGGTTCCATGCGCGGGCAGCCCGGGTGGATGGAAGGCGCGCCTGGCGATGTCGCCTTGACCCGGAGCCTGGAGGGCGCGCTGCGCCTGTTCCCGCACCGGATCGCCGGCGAAGGGCATTTCATCTGCTTGATGCAGAAGACAGGGGCTGAAAAGCAAGAGCGGATCCACGACCCCCAGTGGAAGAGTCGGGAGTCGCCCCTTGCGGATATGGATTGCTATCAAGAGCGATTGTTCCAGGACTTCTGGTCGGACCTGCAATTGCCCGCACAACCTGCCGCCCAGCTGAAGGTCTGGGGCGAACGATTGTACCTGGTACCCGAAGACATGCCTGATCCGGGCTCGCTGCGGCTCATCCACCCGGGCACCTGGATCGGACGCTTCAAGACCGGGCGCTTTGAACCTGCCCACCCCCTGGCGCTCAGGCTGCAGGCTAATCAGGTGGGACGTGTCGTGGATTTGATGCCTGGCGAGGCGCGCCTGGATGCGTACCTGCACGGCGAGGTCTTAGCCAGCGAAGGCGAAGATGGTTGGGTGCTGGTGTGTGTGGATGGGTTTGGACTCGGTTGGGGGAAACGCGTCCAGGGGAGGTTGAAAAACCATTATCCCAAAGGTTGGATGCAGTCCACCGGCTAAGTGCCGGTGCTGTTATAGTGCTTTAATCCAACTTCCCAGGCGCGATAGGCGATGAAAAGCAGGAAGGCGGCAACGAGGGGCGCCAGCCAGGTTAAATATCCCAGGTCGCGGTCGAGCAGGTAACTTGCCGGATAGAATGATGCCAGACCGTAGGGGACGATCCAGGTCAGCAGGACATTGATCGCTTTCGGGTAGATCGTCAGCGGATACTGCGCGAACAGGTGGTTGTCGAAGACCAGGCGCGTGACCGGAACGGAATCCACGATCCAGAAGGAGGTTACACAGGTCAACAGGTTCAGGGCGATGAAGATGACCCCGCCGCTTAGCACCCCCACGATCAGCGCGAGCAATTTTAACGGCGTCCATGCCAGGTCCAGGGCAATGGATGCCTTGATGACCAGCGCCACACCGACCAGGAAGTTACCGACCCCATCCTGACAGAATCGATCCGCCAGGAGGTGGAAGAGTGGATTGATGGGGCGCACCAGGAAGCGATCGAAACCGCCCGAGCGGATGTAGACTCTGCCCAGGGTCCAGAGATTATCCGCGAACATGTGGTTGATCGATTTCGCCAGGGTGATCAAACCGTAGACGAGCAGGATCTCATCGTAATTCCAGCCGTTCAGATCGGGGACCTTCTGCATCACAACCCAGATCGCGAGGATGGAGGAAGCCTGCAGGAAGATGGTCGAGGCGGCACCAATAATGAAGTTGACGCGGTACTCCATCAGCGCCTTGAGGCGCTGGACCAGGAACAAACGGTACAGCGATATGTAGCGGAAGAACTCAGCCACCCTGCACCGTCACCTTACGAATGGCAACCTTAAAGACCAGGTTTGACACCAGCCAAAGCCCGAGGACCCACAAGCCCTGGCTCAACCAGATGCGCGGCACCTCGCTCAGCGGCGTAATGCCGGTCAGGATATTGATGGGAACAGCCAACGCCTGCGAGAAGGGGATCGCCAGCACCACTGCCTGCAACCAGTCGGGCATCATGGCGAGTGGGACCAGACCGCCGCTCAGGAAGATGGACATGCCAAAGAAAAGGACACCCAGCCCCCATACTTCGGTCGTGTAGAAGGTCAGGCAGGCGACGCAGTACACGAAGAAGAACAGGGCAGTGAATCCCAGCAGGGCAGAGACCAGGAAGGCACCCCAAACAGCCGGATCGGTATGCCATTTCAACCCGAAGACAAAGGTCGCCACCAGCGCCATCGGGATCTGCAGGACCATCTGCACGCCCAGGGTCCCAAGGTTCTGGAAATAATACATGGCCTGGAAATTGATCGGGCGCAGAAGCAGATGCAGGATGCCGCCCTCGCGCAGCCCATAACCAAACTCGAAGATAAGGTCGATATCGGTCAGGGGTCTGAAAACCTGAGCGAACAGGATATAGGTCAGGGTGGTGTTCAGCGTCAAGCCGGCGATCACCTCTGTGCTGCCGTACACGGCGCGCCAGAAAAAATACAGGATTGCCATGCCAATGGCATTCAGGACGATGCTGACCCAGAACCAGACCTGGTATGCCATGAAGACCTTGGGCACCATGCTCAAGATGGCGAAATATTTGGGCGGTTCCCGCAAAAAGCGGCGGATCATTTCGTATCCAGGGCTCCGTTGTAGATCTGCTTGACGATGGAAGCCAGGTTTGGCTCAGAGAGCGAAAAGTCGTGCACATCCACCTGTTTCATGACCGCCGCCGCGATCTGGCTGGCGGAGACCTGTGTGCGGTCGAAGCGGATCTGCAAAACGCGGTTCTCGCGGCTGGTGATCTCTGAGCCGCGCGGCAGTTTCAGGGCTGCCGCAGGTTCCCCGCCTGTCTCGAACTTGATCTCGCGGAACTTTCCAAAGCGGTCGCGTATGGCATGGATCGGTCCGTCATAGATGATGCGCCCCTCGTCGATGATGAGCACGCGCTGACACAATTCTTCGATATCGCCCAGGTCGTGGGTGGTGAGGATCACGGTCATGCCAGTGGCAGCGCACTGGGTACGGATGAAATCGCGGATGCGCTCCTTGACGATCAAGTCCAAGCCGATGGTCGGCTCGTCCAGGTAGACGACCCTCGGTTCGTGGATGAGGGCTGCGGCAAGCTCGGAACGCATCTTCTGACCGAGCGACATGTTGCGCACCGGGACCTTGAGCAGGTCGTTCAGGTCCAGCGTTTCGGCAAACTGCGCCAGCATCTGCTTGTAGCGGTCCGCGGGCAGGTCATAAATGCGGGCGATCAGGTTGAGCGATTCCACCAACGCCAGGTCCCACCACAGCTGGGTGCGTTGACCGAAGACCACACCGATCTCGCGGGCATTCTCAACGCGCTGGCGGTGGGGGTCGCGCCCCAGGATGCTTGCGGTACCGCTGGTGGGCATCAGGACACCAGTCAGCATCTTGATGGTCGTGGATTTCCCTGCGCCGTTCACGCCGATATAGCCGACGATCTCGCCCGGGCTGATCTTGAACGAGACGTGATCCACAGCCGTCTTGGCGTCGAAACGCGGGCGGAACAGGCTTTTAAGCGCCCCAACCATTCCGGGATCTTTTTTGGGTATCTTGAAAACCTTGGTCAGTTGATCGACGACAATCGCATCCATAGTTTACGCATCCTGAATGGCGATTGTACCGCGAATGCAGCCGGTCAAAAAGAAGGCAGACGGGAGCCTGCTGACCTTTACACCGGTATAGGAACTGAGAGTGATTCATGCACGTGTCTTCCGACGTATAATGAAGTAGACAATTTGTGCCTGTCGTATGGAACGTGGATAACTGGAGGAGACAATGGAGAAAACCTGGCGCGCCACCCTGTGGATCGGGATCGTTCTTTTACTACTGGGAATTGCAGCCTGCAATTTACCCTTCTTCTCGCCCTCGGAGGATGAAGTCGCCACAGCGGCGCCGCCTTCCAACGCGGATGCGCCGAGCAATACGGACGGGGCGGAGACGATCCTCATCCCATGGGGGACTTTTACCATGGGGAGCGAATCCACCGATACGCGGGCTGACGAGGATGAAATGCCCAGTCACGAGGTCACCCTGGATGGTTTTTATCTTTACACGCATGAGGTGACCAATAGCATGTACGCCGAATGCGTGACTGCCGGCGCCTGCCTGCCGGTGACCGAGCTGGAGGCAGGTCCCACCAGCCATTACGCAGACCCGGTCTATGCCGAGCATCCGGTTGTGGGGGTGGATTGGAACATGGCAGAGGATTACTGCGCCTGGGCAGGGGGGCGCCTGCCAACCGAGGCGGAATGGGAACGCGCGGCGCGCGGCAGTGAAAGCCTGGTGTACCCCTGGGGAGACAGCGACCCGACCTGCGACCAGGTTAACATGTTGGGCTGCACGGTGCCTCCCGGCACGGTGGAGGTCGGTTCCTTCCTGTTCGGGAACAGCCCCGAAGGCGTGTGGGACCTGGCAGGGAACGTCTGGGAATGGGTGCATGACTGGTATGACGAAGATACCTACTCATTATCTCCGACTCTGAGACCGCTTGGACCGTATGCGCCGGAGGATCACGAAAATCCGCTCAAGGTCGTGCGCGGCGGCGGACTGTACTCTGAATCCATCCAGTTGCGCGGCGCGGCGCGCACCGGCATCAATCCCTACCGGGTGTACGACGATGTCGGTTTCCGCTGTGTCGCCGTGGAAGGACCTGGTGTACCGGAAGACTATGTCCCGACTGACGACAGGCACGAGCGCGTGCCACCGGGTGATCCGGACGAGGGCGGCGAAACTGTGGATGAACCGGAAAGAATGGAGTTTTTAGCCTACGGATTTGCCCTGGCTTCGTGCCCATTCGATGGAAGCATGATGCACGTCGTCATCGAGGCGATGTCTTCTATCCCTGGGCTTACGTATGAAGTGACCGTGGAAGGCAATCTTTTCACCTGCACGTACGATGAAGTGCTGCACCTGCTGGCTTGCACAGGTCCGGTGCCGGAGAATGACGATGAACTGAGCGAGTATCATTATGAGGTCCACCCGAGCGTGGTAGGCGCCGTGTTCCACGGTATCATGGACAAACCCGCCGACTGCGATGCCCCGCCGCCTGACCGCTTCAGCATCGACCTGGAATGTCCCGAGGACGGGCTGTTCATCATCTCGTTCTTCTACGATCCGCCGATCACCTGGGATATCGTCCGCATCGGCGACATGGATATCCCATGTGTAGCCGTCAGCGCGGAGGAGATCCAATGCAGAGCTCCCGACCTGCCGGTGGGTGACCACTACGAGTTCTATCTACATGGCACGGGGGAGGGCGGGGGCGAATATGAATGGACTCCCTGGGTTCCGGTGCGGGATGACTGCCCAGTGCATTTCCTCGACGCCGACCTGAGCACAGGCTGCTTCGAGGGGCACGAAACCGTGGAGGTGCTGTACCTGCCCGAGATCATGAGCATCGGCTCGGTGGTTGCAGACGGCGTCCCCCTGGGCTGTTTTGGCATGGCGCCCAATGTGATGATCTGCACGGGATATACCGGCGAGGCGGGCGACCCCCTGGAAGTGACCGTGTGCACCGATATCGGCACATGCTTCACCGAGACGCTCACGATTTCGGGTTGTCCGGGCGAGGCGACCTTCCCGGGTTATTTGATCGAGCCGTATTGCTACCCGCCCGAGGCGCCTGCCCCGGCTGCCAGCATCCACTACTGGCCCTTCGCTGAGCACCTCGTCTCAGCCACCGTGGGCGCGACAGACCTTTCCTGTTCCGATTGGGGCGGCGGTTGGTATATCTGCCCCGGGCTTCCGGGGAGCCCCGGAGACCTGCTGTCGGTGAACTTCTGCCTGGAGGACGGGCGCTGTGAGAACAGTTCGATCACCGTGCCGGACTGCGGCGCCCCTCCGCCCGGAGAGAGCGATTGGCGCATGTCCTCCATAGGTTGTCACGATGCAACCCGCATCTACTTCCAGATCGACACCGGGCTGGAGTGGCTGATCCCGGGGGCAGACTTTACCTATTCTGCCACGGATGGAGAGACGACCTATGCCTGCACGATCAACCCGGCGGTGGTTGGCAGGATCTACTGCGCTGGGACGCGCCCGCTGGTGCCCGGTCCGCTGGAGTTCTGCCTGCAGCGGGCTGGCGATCCGGCGATGACCTGCCAGACCTACCCGAATTTTAATACCTGGGTCGGCGGAATTGAGTCGTGCGCCCCGCCGGAGGAAGAGCCACATATCCCCTCATGCGCAGATTACACTGATTATATAACCTGTGGCAGCGATCACAAGGGAGAATGTATCTGGATCTACGACGAACCCGCGCATTGTGAAGAGCTGGAGCCGTAAGAGCGGATCCTTCTACCTAATAAATGAAATCCCGGGTTCTCCCGGGATTTCATTTATTTTATAGGTAGTTTGATCTGCTGTCCGGCTTCGGGGAGAGGTTCACCGTTCGTCACAGCGCCGGATTTCTTGAGTTCCGCGGCGGCGATGCGGGCGAGCGAAGCGACCTTGTCGTCCTCGCGCACTTCCATCAGGCGGACGCCGCGCGTGGCGCGCCCGGCTTCCTTGACCTCGCGCACCTTCATTCTCAACACCATGCCATTGGCGGAGATGAGGGTCAGATCGTCGCTATCCTGCACGACGCGCGCCGCGCTGATGATCCCGATCTTGGCGATCGAATCCTTGGAAATGGTGTGCACGCCGCCCGTGCCGCGTCCCTTTAACGGGTATTCATCCAGCGGGGTGCGTTTGCCGAAACCCTGTGTTGTGACCAGCACAAGCTGTCCTTGCGGCTCTACGACCTCCATGCTGGCAACCTTGTCATCCCCGACCAGGCGGATGCCGGTCACGCCGGCGGCAGTCCGTCCCATGGGGCGGATGACCTTCTCGGCAATGCGCAGCGCCTGTCCCTGTTCGGTGACGAGGATGATCTCATCTCCGCCGTGGGTCAGGCGAGCCCAACCAAGTTCATCCCCTGCCTCCAACCCGATGGCAAGGATGCCGGAGGGACGCACCGCCGACAAGTCGGCAAGCGCCAGGCGTTTCATCCTGCCGTTGCGGGTGGCGAGCGTGACGTACTCCGCCGCCTCGAAGGTGGGAACGGACACCGCGGCGGTGACAATCTCGCCCGGCTCCAACGACAACACGTTCACCAGGGGAATGCCGCGCGCGGCGCGGTCGGCATCCGGGATCTGGTAAACCTTCTCCGAGTAGACCTTGCCGCGGTCGGTAAAGAAAAGCA
>JBFYSG010000008.1:0-8692 GCA_041301835.1 Chloroflexota bacterium
ATCGGCTTCACCGGCGCCTTCCACGGGCGCACGATGGGCGCGGTCACCTTCACTGCCAGCAAACCCACCTACCACCGCGGCTTCTACCCGCTGATGAACGGCGTGGTCCATGCCCCCTTCCCCAACCCCTACCGCCCGGTACTTGACCGGCTCCCCGGCGAGGATCACGGCGAAACGGTTGTCCGTTACATCGAGGAGGAGATACTCGGTCACATCCTGCCTCCTGATGAGGTCGCCGGCATCCTGGTGGAAACCATCCAGGGCGAGGGCGGCTATGTCATCCCACCAGCGGGATTCTTCCCCGCCTTACGGGAACTGTGCGACCGCTACGAGATCCTGCTCATCGTGGACGAGGTGCAGTGCGGCATGGGACGCACCGGTAAGTGGTGGGCGATCGAACATTTCGGTGTCGAACCGGATGTGGTCACTGCGGCGAAGGGCATCGCATCCGGCTTGCCGCTGGGAGCGTGCATCGCGCGTAAATCGGTCATGGATTGGCCCCGCGGCGCACACGGAAACACGTTTGGCGGCAATCCCATCAGTTGCGCCGCCGCCCTTGCCACGATCGACCTGATCGAGAGCGAATACATGGAAAATGCTGCCACGGTCGGGCAGTATGCCAATGATGCCCTGCACGAGATCATGGCGCGCCACCCCTCCATCGGCGATGTGCGTGGCATTGGATTGATGATCGGGGTCGAGTTCGTCAAGGACCGAAAATCCAAAGTCCCGGCAGAAGCGCTGACCAACCGGGTCGTGGACCTGGCATTCGAGCGCGGCTTGATCCTGCTCTCGTGTGGAAAGTCCGTCATCCGCATCGCCCCGCCGCTGTGCATCACGAAAAAAGAGATCGACGAAGGCATGAAGATCTTCGATGAAGCGATTGGCTTGGCAGAGAAGGAACTCAAGTAAGCCACGCCTTGATACCCGGGCAGGTGGAGACACCGGAGGAATGAACACCAGGGAGCGGGCAGGATCTGCCCGCTCCTGATTTAATCGCCTCATTCTGCCCTGAAACAGGTCAAGCCCCCAGAGTCCCCACGCTTACACGCATCCGACATCATTTTGATAAATAGTTAACGATACCGGCAGGCGGCGGTGATACAATACGGGCGTTACCATCCCGAATCGCTGCGAACCACCCATGCTGCCTGATTTCCGCGTCCGCCAACGTGATTACCTGCTGGAAATAGCCAGGGCTTTGACCCAGGAACTGGATCTGGAGAAGCTCCTGGCACGCATTCTGCACATCTCGATCGAGATGCTGGCGGGACAGGCTGGCTTGATAGCCCTTAAGAAAGCCTCCCGCTGGCAGGTTGCCACCGCTCACGGCATCCAGCCCGCCTTCCTCAGTTACCTCGAACCCCTATTGGCAGAGGAGAAGGCGGCGGAACTCAACCTGAACGAACTCAACCGCATGCTCAAGGACTTGACCTACACCGCCAGTATGGGCTTGCTGAACGGCGCGGGCATACCCCTCTCGGCGCACGGGAACATGATCGGGGTCATCTTCATTTTCCGCAATTATCCCGATATCTTCTCGCATAATGATAAATTGTTGCTGCAATCCTTTGCCGATCAAGCCGCCATTGCAGTGTACAATGCCCAGCTCTACCACCAGGTCAGTTACGAGAAGCAGCGCCTGGATGCCCTGCTCGACTCAGCCGCGGATGGCATTCTGATCCTGAACGCCGACCACACCATCGAACGCGGCAATACCGCTTTCGAACACCTGGTCGGTAAGACACGCGCCGCCATCCAGGGAAAAGCCCACGACGAAATCATCCGCTGGGCGCATCGCCCGGAGGGTTCGACCCTGGAAGAAGCCGAAGCCAGCGGTTGGCCCCTCACTTCCAACGCTTATCTTTACGTGGAAGGCGATCTGCAGCGCGAGTCGCTGCCCAGCCTGCCGGTCGGCATCACGTATGCGCCCCTGCTCACCGCCGAGGGTGACCTGCGCAATATCATCGCCACCGTGCGCGATATCACCAAGTTCCGCAACGCAGAGGAGATCAAGAACACATTCGTTTCGGTGGTCAGCCACGAATTAAAGACCCCGGTTGCGCTCATCAAGGGATATGTCAGCACGCTACGGCGGGAAGATGCCACCTGGGATAAATCGGTCATCCAGGACAGCCTGTCCGTCATCGAAGAGGAAGCCGATCACCTGGCATCCATGATCGAAGACCTGCTCGACGCCTCGCGCCTCCAGGCGGGTGGACTGGCGACCAGCCTGGCAGATGTGAACCTGCCCGCCCTCGCCAACCGCCTCGCCGACCGCTTCCGCACCCAGAGCCAGCGCCATAGCATCCGCGTGGAATTTCCACCCAAATTCCCCGTCATCCTCGCCGACGAGAACCGCCTGGCGCAGTTGATCTCCAACCTGCTCTCCAATGCCATCAAGTATGCCCCGGAAGGCGAGATCCATATCACTGGCGAGACCCGCCCCGACCAGGTGATCGTCACCATCAGCGACCAGGGTCCCGGCATCGATGCGGCAGACCTGCCCCACATCTTTGACCGCTTTTATCGTTCAGACCAGGCGGTCAGGAATACCAAGGGCGCCGGGCTGGGTCTGTACCTCGCCAAAGCGATCGTCGAAGCACATGGCGGACGCATCTGGGTGGACCCCCGCTCGGGCGCAGGCGCCCGCATTTGCTTCTCCCTGCCGCGCAAGTGACCACTCGCCCGGAATGAAGTAAAATTGACCGGTTATTCATACCACATCCATAAATAGGAAGAAGACCATACTCATGCCACCACAAAAAACACAGATCGCCTGTCCGCAATGCAGGCAGCCCATACCCGCCATCATTGAACAACTCTTTGATGTCACCGCTGATCCAGGCGCCAAACAGCGCTTCCTGGGCGGCGTTTCCAATTTTGCCGTCTGCCGCGCCTGCGGGTTCAGCGGTCCCCTCACAACGCCCATCGTCTATCACGATAACGACAAGGAACTCCTGTTGACCTACTTCCCTCCCGAGTTAAGGATGGCAGTCAACGAACAGGAGAAGATCGTCGGACCGCTCATCACCCAGCTGACCAATAAACTGCCCGCAGAAAAACGGAAAGGCTATTTACTGCGCCCGCAGAGTTTTCTGACCTACCAGAGTCTCATCGAACGCGTCCTCGGGGCAGACGGCATCACCCCGGAAATGATCCAGGCGCAGCAGAAACGCGTCAGCCTGGTGGAACGCCTGCTCGGCGCCAAGAATGCCGAGGCGCGCACCGAGATCATTAAAAAGGATGCCGAACTGTTCGATGCCGAGTTCTTCGCCATCTTTGCACGCCTGGCTGAAGCATCCCTCTCTTCGGGTCAGGAACAAGCCGCCAAACAGGTGGAGGAGATCCAGAAACAGCTCCTGGCAGAGACCGAATACGGGCGTAACATTGCCTTCCAGAACAATGAGATCCAGGAAGCCGTTAAAACCCTGCAAGCCGCCGGGAAGGGACTGGACCGCGAAAAATTGCTTCAGATCCTCATCGACGCGCCCAATGAAAGCCGGCTGGGCGCCCTGGTCAGCCTCACCCGCCCGGGACTGGATTACATCTTCTTCCAGTCCTTGACCGAACGCATCGAAAAGGCAGGCGGTGAGGAGAAGAAGAAACTGGAAGCCCTGCGCACAGCCCTGCTTGATATGACCCGGCGCATCGACCAGCGTATGGAAGAGGAGGTCAAACGCGCCAATGAACTCCTGGAGAACATCCTGAAAGCCGAAGACATCCAGAAAGCGACAACGGATAACCTGGCGCAGTTTGGAGAGGTCTTTGTACAGGTCTTGAACCAGGCGCTGCAAGACGCCAACCAGAAGAACGATGCCGAGCGCATGCCGAAATTGCAGCAAGTGGTGAACGTGCTCCAGCAAGCCAGCGCACCTCCGCCGGAATTGGACCTGCTCAACGAACTCCTGGACACCAAGGATGACGGCGAGTTGACACAAAAGATCGAGGCGCATATCAACGAGATCACCCCCGAGTTCATCTCCGTCATCGCCAGCGTCATGGCGCGCGGCGAAGGCGAACCGGGTCAGGCACCGTCTGCCGAGGATGCGCAGATGCTGGAGAAATTGGAAAAAGTATACCGGATGGTCTTAAAGATCTCCATGAAGAAGAACATGGGATGATCGCCCCCGCTTCAAGAAAAAGCCACGGTCTCACGACCGTGGCTTTTTTACACCTCGGGATTATCCAGTCGGATGCCATGACCCCGCACGGTGACGATGAATGCGTGCTCGGGATCCACTTCTGCCAGGCGGTCGCGCAGGCGCCGCAGAAGCGCATCGAGCGCCTGGTCGGAAACGCCTACTGCCTGCTCGTCGCCCCAGGAGGCGCTGACCAATCGTTCGCGCGCCACCACCTGCCCCTGGTGGTCGTACAAGGTATGCAGGACGTGGAATTGCAGCGCGGAGAGCGGGGGGTCAAGCGGTATTTCGTTGATCCATACACGGCGGGAGCGAAGATCCAGGCGCAAACGTCTGCCTCCGGATCCACCCTCGAGCAGAGGCATGGTGGAGTCCGAGATCAGGTATATGAACGACTGGCAAAGCGCGATCTGAAGCGTATCGCCATCCTCGAGGTTCAACTTGCCGCTGACGCGGTTCCCGTTGACGTGGGTGCCGTTCTTGCTCCCCAAGTCCTCCAGGACCATACCCTTGGGGGTCGGGGTGATACGGGCATGGAAGCGCGAGACCATGCGGTCGGGCACGACAACATCACAGGTGGATTCACGCCCGATCAGAAAGGCTTTGTTCAAGGTCCAACGCTGTCCCTTCAATGGACCAATTTGCGCAACGAGCAGAGGAGGTTCCTGTGGAGTCCCGACCATGGTCACTTGATTATACAACATTCGCACGGAGCATCCATTCCGTTTTCCCTTTTCAAAAGCAGGTTACCCGGATGAATGGAGCCTGAGAGGGGCGGAAGGTTTTAACATTCGGAAGTATAATATTCAAAGAGGAGAAACGCCGCCTCGCGCCACCAACGCCGAAGCCCCGGCGCGCCGCGGTCGCCATCCAGAACAATCGGGATCCATATGCCTGCCGCGTTGAAACCCAACGAGGTTCTGCACGAGCGCTATCGCATCCGTGAGCGCATCGGCATGGGTGGGATGGGAAACATCTACCTGGCTGATGACCTGCGCCTTGAAGGGCGTCAGTGTGCCCTCAAGGAGGTCGAGCACGATCGTACAGCACCCGCCAATCTTCTGAAGGAGGCTCGCCAGCAATTCCGCCGGGAAGCCAATATCTTGGCGCGCCTGGATCACCCCAACCTCCCCAAGGTCTCGGATTTCTTTGCCGTGGGTGTGCGCGATTACCTGGTCATGGATTATATCCCCGGCAAGGACCTCCGCTCCAGGATGCTGGAAGCCAAGCAGAAGAGCGCCTTTTTTGAAGAAGGAGAAGTGCTTGCCTGGGCATACCAGTTGGCAGATGCGCTCACCTACCTGCACCAGCAAAACCCGCCCCTTGTACACCGGGATGTCAAGCCCTCCAATTTAAAAATCACCCCCAACAATGTATTGAAACTGGTTGATTTTGGGCTGGTGAAAGCCCTGGTGCCGGATGAAATGACCATCACCGTCATCCAGGGGCGCGGCACCGCCCTGTATACCCCGCTCGAGCAGTATGGTGGCGATGGCTTGCACACCGATGTTCGCTCGGATATCTATGCCTTCGGTTGCACCCTGTACCATCTGCTGACCAACACACCACCGACCGATGCCCGCCAGCGCTTCCTGCGTCCTGAAAGCCTGACCCCGCCGCGCAAGATCAACCCCGCCATCAAAGTGCGCACCGAGAATGCGATCCTATGGGCGATGGAACTTCATCCAGACGACCGGCCGTCCTCTGTGGAGGATTTTCGTTCCTACGTGATGGGAACCCGGGAACTCACCTTCCGCGGGACGGCACAACCATCCACCGAGACACGCCTCCAGCAGATGATGAATTCGGATCCCGAAAGGATCATGGTCTGGGCGCTGGGTGGCTTGCTCCTGCTCAGCCTGGCTGTCTCCCTGATCCGCTAAAAAACACCTGCCCTCCAGCCGGGTGGGTCTAGCTCCTGCGTTCGATCAGCCTCCAGAGAAAACCGCACAAACCGCCTATCAACGCGCCGGTCATTGCAACGATCGCAATACCGCCATACAGGTATTCCTGGATAAAGGCTGGCGCACCGGGCAGCCGCAGCGCCAGATACAGATAGGACAGCACCCCGCCGATCCCGGCACATAGGCCCAGGCGCCAACCCCAGCGGAGGGAAAGAAATTTAATCCCGAGGAAATAAGCCAGCACGGCAAATGCCCCCGCCAGCAGGACCATGAGCAGCCACCCGCCGGGTCCGGGGTTGCCGCGCGCCAGCGGAGAAAGGCTGTCGGGAACCGGCGTCTGGTTGGATGCCGGCGTGTTCGTGGCAGAGAATTCAGGCGTTGGTGTCACTACGCTGATGGCGATCCCCTCACCGGTGACCTCCATTTGCAGGACAACGGAAACCAAAGCCGGTTCGCTGGTCGCCCGGATCTCGAGCAGACCCGGTGCGTTGATGTTGAAAGAGGCGCGCCCCACACCCAGGCTGGTGACCGCGTCGACACGCTGCAGGAAATCAGCCTCACCGCCCAACGATAGGGTGAACGTCACCCCTGTGCCATCCGGGACGGGGTTGCCGTTATGGTCCACGATGACCCCGGTTGAGACGGTGACGCTGTCTCCAACCCGGAAGGACGGTGTGGGTGTCATCTCGGAGGCTGGATCGGCTGTGACGCTGCTCGATGCCGGCAGGGATAGCGAAAGCGAGATGACCTGACTGGGGTCCGGTGTGAGTGCCGTGAACAGGTCATAGTCCGCACCGGAGACCGAGACCGGCAGGGAACCCGTGGGGGATAACTCCTGGAACAGGATCCGCACGGCTACATCCACGAATGGCGCCGAGTGGCTGTACAGGCAGTAATAAGCGGTGAGTTTGGAGATATCGGTCGAATCGAGGTAGTACGGGGCGTCGAACGCGAACAGGATCACATGCTTGTTGCGCAGTAGATCCTGGCGTTCGGACAGGAACCGCTTCAGAGTCTCGGTCTGGGGTTCCGCAGGATCGGCATCCAGGATATTGATGATCAACCAGTCTGCTGAATACAGGTTGGATTCGAGTGCCGGGCTGCCTGCGCCGCCATCCAGAATGGGATCCAGCGCGTCCAATGGATAACTTACCAGGCGCGAGGTCGTGACCTGTGCGCCCGCGAGCGGTCCATACAGGCGCAGGATCGCGTTCTCCATGCTTTCCACACCCAGCATGGCTTGCGGTGCGCAATCGACACATTGGGATACCGTCCGCGAATCGGTGAGGAAAACCATCTGGTCATCCCCTGCCGGTGGTTCCGGGATCAACGAATCCACATCCAATACACCCGGGTTGATCAGGGTGGCTGCCGCCCGGGCGACCTTTTGCGAGATCTCCTGGGATGTGCCGATCAGGTTGAGACCAGCATCATCGGGTATGACGTTGTTTAATTCAAAATTCCCGTACAGGACGAACTTTGCCGCGAGGATGCGTTCAACCGCCTCGTTGACCTGCTGGGCAAAGGCGTCATCCTCACGGTATTTTTGAGTGAAAAATTCCAGGATGCTCACTACGGTTTCATAATTATCTGCGGCACCGCTGGTCTGGATATTCCCCAGGTAGAGCAAGTCATTTCCTGCCAGGAAGGCATCGCGCGCCACCGAGCGTGCCTGGAAAGATACATCGCCCGGATCGTAGAAGCGGCGCACGGTTTCACTGCCCAGATCATCACTGACCAGCAAACCGCCCGCCTCGCTCCAGGCGGAAAATTCAGGCAGGGAAAGGATCTGTGTCAGCGCCTGGGCATCAAAAGATACTGGTCGCGTGGTTGCACGGATGTTGCCCTGGAATCCCTGATAGCGGATATGCGAGACCAGCAAGCCATCGGTAGTGGAAAGCGCATCGGGTGCGTTTCCGGTGACCGCGAAGAAAGGAGCAAGTTCAATCTGCTTCAGCGCATCCAGCGATTTTCGTACCGTTGCGGGTTCCTCCCCTTCCGGTCGGTCGCTCGAGCCGCGCCCGGGGAAGTTGCGTGCGATCACCAGCATCTTCCCTTCGCTGCCGGTGTGCAGACCGCGAATATACGCCTGCCCCATTTGCGCCACCCAGTAGGGGTCACCGCCAAATACCCCCGCGCCCAACTCGTTCCCCAGGGTTGCATCCGGGGATTCCAACACATCCAACGAGGGACCCAGGAACAGGTTGATGCCCAGGCGGGAGAGCTCGCTGCCCGCGATCTCGCCCACCTGTCCTGCCAGGGTTGGATCCCAGGTGGCGCCGATCGCCATAAGATTCGGCAGCGGCGTGAGCCCTGACAGGATCTGGTCTGCCGGGGCACCGCCTCCGGGCTGCGAAATACCGATGAAGAGCGGGATATACTGGATGGACGCGGGTCCCCCGGTGCTGGGATCCACGGGGGAGCCGAGCGAAGACTGCATTTCATAGGTCTGCAGTTGGGCGATCAGATCGTACGCCGCGGTGATCGTATCGGGCGCTTCGACAAAATTATCGTTCTCCGCCAGCAGGACGACCCCACCGATATGATGATTCAGTATCAGGTCGCGTATCTGTTAATACATCCCCGAGCTGGAGCCCTGGAAGGAAACCAGGAATAACTGCCCCCCACGCTCCTCGGGGGTCATGT
>JBFYSG010000012.1:0-6206 GCA_041301835.1 Chloroflexota bacterium
GCCGAACAGCCGCTCGGAGAGGAGCGCGGCCGCCTGGGCCATGACGATGATTTCGAAAGTCGCCCATCCGAGAAGTTGCAGGACGTTGAGGACGGTCGGCGCGATCGATCCACGGCGGCCCAGGACGGGCCGGAGGAGGACCATGGTCGGCACCCCGGTATCGGAACCGATGGTTGCCACCAGGCCGAGCAGGAAGTTCCCCAGGATGGCGCCCACCGCGATGGCCAAAAGAGCCTGCCCCAGGCTGAGTCCCGGGACCAGGAACATCCCGACCACCATCACCAGGAAGCTGACACCAAGGTCCCACCACAACACGAAGGTGTCCACGAACCCCAGCCGGCGCTCCGCCTTCGGAACGGGCTGGATGCCGTAGGCCCGCACCTGCTCCAAGAAGCCGTCCATCGAAGTACTCCCTTCTCTCTCGACGCGGAGAAGCCGTCACCGCTTCGCATGGCGGCAAAAAGAAAAACCGCCACGGTGGGCGGTTTCAGTGTCTCGTTGGTCCCTACGCTGGCATTACCCAGGTCAGGTTCGAACGGTCGGTGAGGGATCCGCCCCACCCTCTCAGCCCGGCACTCCAGGCTCCCGCTTGATATCTACCAGTAACGTATCATTCTCCCGCGCGGCCGTCAAGGAGACGGCGGCTCCGTGCGGCGTGACCGCGATCTCACAAATCTGTCGTGCACCCCCGGCGCTGGTCACATCATGAACGAACCCCCGTTGACGTCGATGCAGGCGCCCGTGATGTACGACGCGTCATCCGAGGCAAGGAACAGGATGGCGGCGGCGACCTCCTCGGGTTGTGCGGGCCGTCCGAGGGGCACGTTTCGCAGAATTTTCTCGCGTTCCGCCGCCCCGCGCAGCTCCCACTTCTTGGCAACCCGCTCGACCATGGTCGGACCTGGCGCCACCGCATTCACCGTGACGTTGAACGGCCCGAACTCCACCGCGAGGTGCCGCATGAAGGCCAGCATGCCGCCCTTGGCCGCGCTGTATTCGGGCCCGGAGAGGCGACTCATGTTCCGGCCGGCGACGGAGGCCACCATGACAATGTTCCAACACACCCCGCCCGATGCGGTATTGGAGCGGGTCATACCCGAACAGCGCCAGGTGCCCCGGACCGCTTTCCACCGTGATGCCGGGTCCCACCGGCTCGGACAACCCCAGTGCCGAACGCTCCGCCAGGGCATCCAGGTTCGGGGTCCGGGCGGTTTCAAGTTCGGTCCTGCCGCCTGCTTCCGCCGGCAAGCCCCCCAGACCATCCAGGATGAGCATGACAATCTTTGTCCGGGCTTGGGTGTTGAGTTCGTGTAAGAATTCGAGATCCAAAACGTCCTCCCTACTTCAAGGCATACTGTTTCCCGACGCCGTTCACCAGCGCATCGAAAGCCTTCTTGATCTTGCCGTAGTTGCCGTCCCGGTCGAGGGCGATGCCGCGCCCCACGCCGGTCACGACCAAACCCGTGCCGATCTCCTGCATCTGTCTTTCCAATTTTTCCAGCAGGGCAGGAGCGCTGCCCGGCTCGGTGCTGCGCCCGTCGAAGATGATGTGCAGGTAGACCTGTTTCAATCCATGCCTGCCTGCCGCCCGCAGGAGCGCCAGCGGGTAATCGATCGAGCCGTGCGAACTCTTCTCGGTCAGCAGTCCCAGCAGGTGCAGGCTGGCGCGGCGCGCTTTCACCTTCTCGAACGTCTGCAGGAAGACTTCATTCGAGGCGAACGAGCCGTCCTTCATCGCCTGGTCGAGGCGGACATCGTCCTGCAGGACGATCCGCCCGGCGCCGAGGTTCAGGTGCCCGGCTTCGGAGTTGCCCGCCTTGCCTGCCTGAAGACCCACCGCTTCTCCGGCGGGCTGCAGCTGGCAGGAGGGATGCTCCGCCAGCAGCCTGTCCCAGCCGGGTGTGGCAGCAAGGAAGATCGGGTTGCTGTCGTCTTCCTTTCCGATGCCCCAACCGTCCAGGATGAGGAGCAGGACGCGCCGCTTCCCCCCCCACGGGTAGCCCGGAGCCAAATCGCTCCCGTCCATGAGGGCAGGCTTATCGATCCCAAGCGCCGAGAGGATCGTTGGAGCCACATCCGCCAGCCTGCCGTTATGCAGTTCTGCCCGGGTGGCTGCCTGTGGATCGACCAGGATGAAAGCGACAGGGTTGGTGGTGTGGGCAACATGCGGGGCGCCATCCGGCTGGATCATGACCTCCAGGTTGCCGTGGTCGGCGGTGATCATGGTGACATAGCCCGCCGCGCGGGCAGATTCCACCACCCGCGCCAGGTGACGGTCCACCAGGCTGGCGCATTCGATCTTGGCTTCCGGGTTGGCGGTGTGCCCGATCACATCGCCGTTGGCGAAATTGGCGACGATGAGATCGACCTGCCCGTTGATGCCTTTAAGGACCTGGTCGACCACCGCTGGCAGGCTGAGTTCGGGCACCTGGTCGAAGGGCACACCTCTTGGTGAGGGGATGCGCACGTCTTCCTCGCCCGCGAAGGGCTGGTTGGTCCCGCCGTTGAAGAAGAAAGTGACGTGGGCATACTTCTCGGATTCCGCCGTATGCAGCTGGCGCAGCCCAGCCCGGCTGACCGCCTCGCCGAGCGTGCCCTCCAGTTTTACCGGGGCAAAGGCAACCGGGAGTTCCTTGAATTTTTCATGGTACAGGGTGAGGATGACGAAAGACAGGTCATCCAGCGCGGGACGCGCGAAATGAGCGAAATCGGGATCGGTGAAGGCTTCCGTCAGTTCCACCTCACGCTCGCCGCGGCGGCAGCAGAAGATGACACCGTCGCCGTCCCGGATGCGTCCAACCGGCGAACCGCTGCCATCCACGAGCACGAGCGGTTCGAGCGAGTAGTCTGTGCCTCCCTCGGCATAGCGTTCCTTCACGCCCTGTGCAAGGGCTGCGGCGCCGCAGGCAGAGATGGGCATGGTCATCCACCTCCGGTCGGATCCGGGCTGCCCGCCTGCGCACCCGGGAAGAGGTCGAGCAGTTTAGCAAACTCATGGATGATCACATCCGGGCGGTTCTCATCCGTGATCTCGGCTTGCGCCAGGTCGGCGGGGGAGATCAGGATGACGACCATCCCGAACCCTGCCGCCCGCGCGCCGGTGACATCGCGCTTCAGGTTGTCGCCGATATAGGCGCAGCCTGCCGGCGCCACCCCGGCACGAGCGGCGGCTTCGGTATAGACCGAGGGGTCGGGCTTGCGCTTGCCGAGGACGGAGGAGAGCACGACAGGATCGAAGTAAGCAGCAAAGCCTTCCGCCTCCAGCCATTCGGGGATCTCGCGCGTGCCGATCAGGTTGCTGATGATCCCCAGGGTGTAACCCCGGCGCTTGAGTTCCGCCACCACCGCGCGCCCCCCCTCGACCACCACCCGCCGTCCCATCGACTGGCGGAACTGGTAGGTCAGTTCGGCGCCCAGCGGGGCGACTTTTCCGGCAGGGAATTCCGGCACCAGCCAGCGCGTCCACAGGTCCGCCTCGGGTGCTTCCGCCAGGTTCTCGAACGCCCATTTGCGGTACACCTTGTAGCGTTCATCCAGTTTTTCGCAGAACTGCCGCGGGTCTTCCCCGCTCCCCAACAGGCGGACGATCTCCTGCCGCGCCCGTGCCATGTGCGCCTCGTCCTTGACCAGGACGCGCAGGGTGTTGCCCAGGTCGATGAAGATGGCTTCAATCTTGGCTGGCATGGCGCCTCGGCTTAACTTTTGGGCGGAAAGAGATCCAGCAGATCACGCATCTTCTGGATGGTGTGATCGGGGTGGTACGCCCCGGTCGGAGGTTCCTTGGCAAGGGTGGCAGGTTCCATGAAGAGGATGAACAGACCGTAGCCTGCCAGGCGTGTGCCCTCCATGTCGCGGGTCGGATTGTCTCCCACATAGACACAGGCGCCCGGCTCCACGCCGATCCGGCGGGCGGCTTCCCAGTAGATCTCCGGGTCTGGCTTGCGTATGCCAAGTTTGGAGGAAAGGATGACGGTCTTGAAGTACCCGGTCAGTCCATCGCTCTCCAGCCAATCCGGTATCTCGGTCTCGGTGATGGTATTGGCGATGATCCCGAGCAGGTAGCCGCGGCGGTGGAGTTCGATGATCGTCTCTTTTACATCCGGGCGTGGGACCCGGCGACCGTCGCTATCCCGCCACAGGCGGGTCAGTTTCCCCGAAAGCGGCGCGATCTTCCCGGCGGGGAAATCCGGCAGCATCCATTGGGTCCACATTTCCTGCTCGGTGGCTTCCACCAGTTCCTCCTTCGCCCTCTTCCGCAGGACCTTGTACCGGTCCTCAAGCAGCGCGAAGAATGCCTCGGGAGAGAGGTCCGTACCGGTTAACGCCGCAAGTTGTCGCTTGGCTTCGTTCGCGAACTCCGGGTCTGGAACCACGATCCTGAGCGTATTCCCGACATCGAGAAAAATGGCTTGTATGTTGTTGGGCATGGGCGGTTTCCTTTTTGGATGGGAAATGGAAAAAGGATTACTTGCAAAATGATTATTTTTGCAATATCACTTTCATTTGCAAATGATACAACAAATCCATCATTATTGCAAGTCCCCTTTCAGAAGTATTGACATGGAGGGCGGAAATGAGTAAACTAGGGAGGCATGCACACGTGTGCATAGCAGAGGATCAGGCATGGCTATCACCATCAAAGATGTTGCTCGCAAAGCCGGGGTCGCCCACACCACCGTCTCACGCGCCATGCGCGGGAGCACACTGATCTCCCCGGCGACGACCGAGCGCGTGCGGCGCATCGCGACCGAAATGGGCTACCAGCCCTCCGCCGCCGCCAGCAGTTTGAAGACCAACCGCTCGCAAGCCCTGGGGGTCATCGTCAGCGCCATCGACGATCCGTTCTTCAGCGAGATCCTGCAGGGCATCGAAGAGATCGCCCAGCCCAACGGGTACAGTCTGTTCATCGCCGCCTCGCAGCGCGACCTTGACCATGAACGCGTCATCGTGCGCAGCATGCGCGCCCACCGCGTGGATGGCGTCATCCTCTGCTCCACCCCGTTCAGCGCCGAGCAGAGCAAGCAGCTGCGCCTGTCCGGGATACCGCTGGTGGTCATTAACAACCAGTCGGCGGAAGAGTACCGCCACTCCATTTACCATGACGATCTGGACGGGGGCAGGCAGGTTACCCGCCACCTGGTCGAACTGGGTCACCGGCGGATCGCCTACATAGGCTACGCCCGCTCGGGACGCACCAATGCCAACCGCCTGGCAGGGTACCGCCAGGAGATGCACGCCGCCGGGTTATCCATCCCCCCGGGCGATGAGTTCGAGGTCGAAGCCACTGACCCTGCCAGCGGACTGCTGGCAGCCCGTCACTTCCTGTCCCTGCCCACGCCTCCGAGCGCCGTCTTCTGCTACAACGATATGCTCGCGGTCGGTCTGCTGCGCGGCTTGCAGGAGGCTGGGTTGCGCGTGCCGCAGGACTGCTCCGTGGCGGGCTTCGATAACATCACCTTCTCTGCCTACACCACCCCGCCTCTGACCACCTTCGACCAGCCCAAGCGCTTCATCGGCGCCGAAGCCGCCCGCCTGGTGCTTGCCCTGCTGGACGGAGACGAAGCCAGGGAGAAACGCCCCCGCATCCGCACCCTGCAAGGTTCGCTGCTGGTGCGCGCCTCCACCGCCGCCCCTGGAGGTAGTTGACCATGCTGACCCCGCTTGCCCTCTCCCCATCCTTTGGTTTCGGCGACCGCCTTGGTCTCGCCACCGCCGGGCACCTCGCCGCAGTGCGCGGCAGCGCATTCGCCCCGGTCTTCGCCCAGCAATCGGTGCGCGAGAACGACCGCACCGGGCGCACGCCCTTGCAGGTGCTTGAGGACGCCCGCCGGGCGGTGGAAAGCGCCGGATGGGAGGCTCCCTGGGGCGCGGATGCCGACCACCTGAAATCGCCTCAAGACCTGCCCGCCTTTGTCGATGCCGGCTACACCTTCTTCACCGTCGACCCGGGCGCGCATGTGGATAATGCCGCCTCCACCGATCCGCTGGCGGTATTGGAACAAAAAGCCCGTCACCTGGATTGGGACGCCCTGCAGGCGCATTACCTGGAGAGAACCGGGGAACATGCCTGGGATGCCTTTGACCGCCCTGCACTGCTGCGGGCAGCGGTCAAGTACGGCAGGGCGATTGACCACACCGTCGGCATGTACCAGCGACTGTGCGACCTTAAACAGGACTTCGATTTCGAGGTCTCGGTGGATGAGACC
>JBFYSG010000014.1:0-3010 GCA_041301835.1 Chloroflexota bacterium
CGGCGCAAAGGACCGCGCCAGCGCGGATACCAGGATACTGGAACTCCCCGGCGTGCTGCAGGAGAATTATGCCAGCCAATCTGAGGCGCTGCGCCAGGGCACGCGCCCCTTCGCCCTGGAAGCGCTTCTCATCACCTCGCCCTGGGGTTTTCAATTGGAGGATATCCGCGTGCCCGTGCAGGTCTGGCATGGCACGGAGGATGTGGACACGCCCGTCGCCATGGGCAAGGCGGTTGCCGCCCGCATTCCCAACAGCCGCCTGACCATCTGCCCGGGCGAAGCGCACATGCTCATCTATACCCATTGGCAGGAGATCCTGACCGACCTCTGCCAGGTTTGATCGCCGCATCGGAGACTCAATGACCACGATCCACCTTGTATCCCACACCCACTGGGACCGTGAATGGTACCGCACCTTCCAGGCATTCCGCCTTAAGCTCGTGCACCTGATCGATGGGGTGCTCGACCTGCTGGATAACGACCGCGAGTTCAAATACTTCATGCTCGATGGGCAGACCATCGTCCTGGATGATTACCTCGCCATGCGCCCCGAGAACGAAGCCAGGCTCCGCCGCTATGTTCGCTCCGGGCGCCTGGTGATCGGACCGTGGCATATCCTGCCGGATGAGTTCCTGGTAAGCCCGGAAGCGACCATCCGCAACCTGCTGGAAGGGAAGCGCACATGCAGGAGGTTCGGTCCGCGCATGAAGATCGGCTACATCCCGGATCCCTTCGGGCATATCGCGCAAATGCCGCAGATCCTGCAGGGCTTTGGAATTCGCACCGCCTGTGTCCAGCGCGGCCTATCCGATGAACAATGCGAATTCTGGTGGCAGGCGCCGGACGGATCGCGCGTCTTCATGGCATACCTGCGGGACGGTTACGGTAACGCCGCCGGGCTGCCCACCTCCGAACCGGAACACTTCGCCCGGGAGGTCGCACGCCTGCGCGACTCGCTCCTGCTGCACTCCAATTCCCGGCGCCACGTCCTATTGATGCACGGCACCGACCACATGGAACCGCCTGCCGACACGTCCTCTGCCATCCGCGCGGCAAACCGCCAGTTGGAGGGTGATGAACTGGTGCACTCCACCCTGAAAGGCTACATGGCATCCATCCAGGCGGCGCTGCGGGGGACGCACCTACCAACCGTGGAAGGAGAACTCAGGGATTGCCGGCGCTCGCATCTGCTGCCGGGCGTGCTCTCCACCCGCATGTGGATCAAGCAGCGCGACCGCCAGTGCACCAACCTGCTGGAAAAATGGGCGGAACCATTCAGTACTTTTGCCGCCCACCTTCCGCAGGCGGTGCCGGCAGAGAAAAGCCTCCAGCGCCCGGCGATCATCCTGCGCCAGGCATGGCGGCTGTTGATGGAATGTCACCCGCACGACTCGATCTGTGGCTGCTCCATCGACCAGGTGCACGACGAGATGAAGATCCGCTTCGACCAGGTGGAGCAGATCGGCGAGGAACTCACCCGGCAAAACCTGGAGACCCTGGCAGCCAACGTGGGAGTCAAGGCGCCTGCTGCAGGAGAAGAAGGTTCTGCTTCAGCTCTTGTGGTCTTCAACCCCCACGCCTTCCCCCGCACCGACCGGGTGGAAGCGGATATCGAATGCCGGTCAGCGTTCGATCTGCTCGACCCGGACGGACACACGGTTCCTTATCAGGTGCGCGGGCTGGGAGCAACCGAATTGATCCATGCCCTGCTGACCCCGAAGGAATTGCAGAGCCTGTACATTGCCGTCCACGATGGACGCGTGATGGGTCTCTCGATCCTGGATGTGAAGATCACCCGCCAGGGCGGGACGGTCAACCTGGATGCCTCGGTCAGCGAACACCAGGCACCGGACCCGGTTGCCTGGCAGCAGGGCGTGGAGCAGATCGAAGGATTATTGGAAGATCCCGAGGTGACCTCTTTCCGCGTGCGTGCTGTCTCGCTGGATGCCGCCCGCATCACATTCGTCGCCAACCAGGTCCCCGGTTTGGGTTGGAAAGCCTACACCATCAAGCCGCGCCCGCAGGACCCGGCAGGTCCTGTGCAGATGCCGCCGATGGCGCGCTTCTTCCTCCCCCTGGCGCGCTCGCCTCTCGTGCAAAAACTGGTTAGCCGCCAGCGCCCGAAACGCACGTTACATCGCCTGGAAAATTCCCTGCTAAAGGTCGAGATGGAAAAGGACGGCTCGCTCACCCTGACCGAGAAAGCCAGCGGCAGGGTCTTCCGCGGCTTGAACCGCTTTCAGGATGGTGGTGACTGCGGGGATGAATACAACTACTGCCCGCCGCCCGAGGATAACCTGCTTGCGCCCCGCCTGACCCGTGTCGAGAGCTCGCATGGCGAGGTTCAGCAGGTCATGACCCTGTACCTGGAATTGTCCACCCCATCGGCGCTTTCACCAGACCGCCGCAAACGCGGACGCGAACACACGCCCACCCGCATCACCACAGAGATCACCCTCACACAGGGCATCCCGCGCCTGGATATCCATACGGTCATCGAGAACAATGCCCGCGACCACCGCCTGCGGGTGCATTTCCCTGCGCCTTTCCAGGTCGAGCGCGCCCTCCACGACGGTCACTTTGAACTGGTCGATAGACGCATCGGCATCCCGGAGGCAGATGCTTCCTGGGTGGAACAGCCCCGACCGGAAGTCCCCCAGCGCGCCTTCACCAGCCTCAACGCCGGTGGGGCACGGCTAACGCTTGCCAACCGCGGGCTGCCTGAGGTCGAAGTGCTCGAACAGGACGGTGGGAATAGTGAGATCGCCCTGACCCTGCTGCGCTCCATCGGCTGGCTCTCCCGTGATGACTTCAGCAACCGCAAGGGTCATGCCGGACCCTTCGTGGAGACTCCGGGGGCACAGATGCCGGGGACCTGGGCGTTTGATTACTCCATAAGCGTAGAGGCAGAGGCGATGCACGCTTTCCAGAGCGCCTATGCTTTTGAAACACCACTGCGCGCCATGAGCACAGGCATCCATGCCGGTATCCTGCCGCCGGAGGGCTCCTT
>JBFYSG010000019.1:0-5971 GCA_041301835.1 Chloroflexota bacterium
GCAGATTCATCTTGAAGGGTCCTCTGTAAAAAGAAAAACCACAGGCTTGACTGCCGGCGGTCCGGGGGAATCAAAACCGCAGGCGGAGGCGCCTGCGGTGGGTTTCGACTCGAACGGGAAACAGGAAAGGTCCTGCCTACCCAATACCAGGAGGCGCGCTCAATACAAGGGCATCGAATACTCCGACTTTTTGCATGGCTACGAGCCTCCTTTCCTTTCCAAGATAAAAAACAGTTTATCACCGCCACCCGGCAGCGTCAAGGTTCGCCAGAGGGGTGAGAGGCAGTCCCGCAGGAGGAGAGATCGTCCTTCGCCCTCCACGTCCTGCCCGGTGCGTGCCTCACTCGTACTTGAAGCGCCAGATGCCAACCACAAAGAACAACGCCGCAAAGGCAAGCAGGATGCCCGCCTCCGGCAGGATCTCTGCCACCCCCCCGCCGCGCAGCAGCAGATCCATCATTCCCTGCATCGCCCAGGTGGTCGGGAGCACTTTGACCAGGTTCTGCATAACGACAGGGAACAGTTCGATGGGATACCAGCAGCCTCCCAGCAGCGCGATAACCATCCCGATCATGATGCTTAAGCCGGAGGCCTGACTCTCGGTCTTGACAAAGGTGCCCAGCATCGTCCCCAGCGCCGCCGCCGCCAGGCATGCCGCGACCATCAAGAGCGCCACCGCCAGGGGCTCATCTGCCCAGGCAACATGCATCACCAGCACGCCAAAGGTCATCAGCAGGGTCATCTGGATGAGCGCCCAGAACACGTTGCCGAGGATCGTCCCCAGCAGGAAGGTGCCCCTGCCCGTGGGGGTGGTCAACAGGCGCCGCAGGGTGCCGTGCTGGCGCTCGTATGCCAGCGCGGCAGAGATGCCGATGAGCGGGATGAAGACCCACGTGATCAACTGTCCGGCGGAGGAATTGGATGCCGGGTCGTAGTCCACCGGGTCTGCGGTGCCGCCCAACACGGCATCCAGGCGCACGGGAGCCGAGGCGAGCAGATCTTGCGCCGCGCTGAGCGCCTCATCGAACCACGCTGTCCGGGCGGATGGGGAGCTGAAAGCCTGTTTCGCCTCCGCCAGGCTGAGCGAATCCCGGGCAATGGCGGTGGAACTCCCCAGGCGGAAGAGCACAGCTTGGATGGAGCGGCGTGCCGCCTGGGCATTGAGGTTGTTGGGCAGGGTGCGCAGTTCCAGCACCACCTCGCCTGTCTGCAGCGCCTCATGGGTGCAATCCGCCGGGATGATGAGCAGGGCAGAGGCGGAGCGGGATTCGAAGTCCTCTTCCGCCTCAGCCAGGGTCTTGACTTCCGGGTTTACCGAGAGTGAGGCTTCCAGGTCGGCGATGATCTGGTGTGAAAGTTCGCTGTCTGCCTGGTCCACCACCAGCAGCTGGATGCGGTTGTCCACGTTCTGCATCCCGGTGCCGCCCGCCAGGATGAAGGTGAAGAAGATCGGCATGACGAGGAAGAAGAGCAGTTCCGTCTTGCTCGTGAAGCGCAGGATGGTGTCCTTCCAGATGATCTGCAGGATCTTTTTCATGCGCGCCTCATTTCTTCACCAGCGGGCGCCGGTTGAAGAACAGCACCGCCAGGATGGTAAGGACCGTACCCATGACCGCCAGCCCCAGGAGGGGTGCGCCCAGGTCACCCAAATTCCCGCCCAGCCCCAGGGTGGTGAAGCCGTCCAGCCCCCACGAGTTGGGCGTAATGCGGCTGAGCCACTGATACCAATCAGGCATGATGCTGACCTGGATGAAGGAGCCGCCCAGGATGCCGAAGGTGAGCATGATGGCGGAGCCGATCGCCGCGACCTGACCCGGGGTGCGCGTCAGCGCGGTGATGAGCATGCCCCAGCCTGTGGCGGCAAAGACCGCGGCAAGGATGAGCACGAGCACGCCCAAGGGGTCGCCCCACTGCAAGCCGAAGAGCACGGAACCCGCCCCGACCAGGATGAGCATCTGCATCACGCCGGTCAGGTAGACGCCGAAGACCTTGCCGATGAGCACCTGCGCCCCATGGGTGGGTGAAACGAACAGGCGCGGCAGGGTGCCGAGGGCGCGCTCCGCCAGGATGGAGCGCCCGCCATTGCTGACCGTGAACATCAGGAACATGAGCGCCATGCCGGGCGCCATGTATGCCATCGGGTCAAAGGCTTGCTGCTGCTCGCCTGCATCGCTTGCCTGCAGGCTGAGGGCAGGTTCCGCCTCCACCGCCAGCGCCTGGCGTTCCGCCAGGTCGGCGACCAGGCTGTTCACCTCCGCCGGGGTGATCAGCCCCGCCGTGAGCATCTGGGTCAGGATGACCTCGCCGCCCACGCGCCCCGTCTCCACCCGGCTCAGGAACTCCTCCACGATGGACTGGATCACGCCGGAGCCCACCGGGCGGGTCGGGTTCTTGTAGACTTCGATGGCTACGACCTCCCCGGCAGGCGCCGAGGGATCGGGCGGGATGATGCTGTCGGTGAAGCCTGCCGGGATGATGATCGCCGCAGCCACCGCGTCTGCATCCACCTGCCGGCGGGCTTCCGCGGGGTCGCTGACCTGGGTGGTCAGCACCAGGTCGGACAGGTCTTCCGAGGCGAACAGGTCTGCCAGCGCGGTGCCGAGTTCTCCCTCGTCCTGGTTGACGACCAGCACAGGGATCTGCTCGATCCCGCTTGCGTTGCCGGAACCGTACGAACCGGTCACGAAACCCAGCGCAACGGTCAGCAGGAAGGGCGCCAGCAGCATGAATGTGAGGGCGGTCCGGTCGCGAAAGACCAGTTTCAGGTCTTTCATGCCGATGAGGAATAATTTTTTCATGACGGCATCAATCCCTGAGGGCGCGCCCGGTCAAGTGCAGGAAGACCGCTTCCAGGTTGGGCTCGCGTATATCGATCGAATGGATGCGAATGCCGCGCTCGTTCGCCTGGGTCACCACCGGCGCCAGGATCTCCTCTGCCTGCCGGGCGATGACCGAGACCTCGTGGTCGGTGGCGGTGGCTTGCATCACGCCCGGGATGCGCTTGAGAGCGCCAGCAAGCGCCAGGGCGTCCTCATCCTCACCGATGTGCAGGATGAGCGTCTCGTTCTCACCCACCTGGCGGGTCAATTCCGCCTGCGTGCCGAGGGCGATCAGTTCACCGTGGTCGATGATGCCGACCCGGTTCGATAGTTCGGCGGCTTCTTCCATGTAATGAGTGGTGTAGAGCACGGTCATGCCCTGGCGGTTCAATTCCTTGACCGAATCGAGGATGGCGCGCCGGCTCTGCGGATCGATGCCAACGGTGGGTTCATCCATGAACAGCAGGCGGGGCTTGTGCAGCAGACCGACGCCGATGTTGACGCGCCGCTTCATGCCGCCGGAGAAGGTCTTGATACGCCCCTTTGCCCGGTCGGTCAGCCCGATCTGCTCCAGCACTTCATCCACGCGCGCTTTCAACGCCTTGCCCGAAAGACCATACATCTGCCCCCAGAAGACCAGGTTCTCACGGGCGCTCAACTCTTCATAGAGGGCGATCTCCTGCGGCACGATGCCGATGACCTTGCGCACTTCCATCGGTTCGGTGAGGATGGAATGCCCGCCGATGGTCGCGCTGCCGCTGGTGGGCAGGTACAGGGTGGAAAGCATCGAAATGGTGGTGGTCTTGCCGGCTCCGTTGGGTCCCAGCAGGCTGAAAATCTCTCCCGCCTGGATATCGAAGGAGATGCCCTTGACCGCGAGCAGATCATCGTGCTTTTTCACGAGGTCTTTCGCTTCCAGAATCACGCTCATGTCTCAACTCCCAGGGATGGATTGCTGAATGGATCAGAGTATATAACGCACTCGATTGTGAAAAGTTGCACCCACTTTACAGGAGCGCCACCCGGCGTGCCAGGCGGGCGGCGATGTCCTCCACGATGGCATCGGGCACCCCATCCTGCGCGGCGGAACGCAGGCGCAGGTCCACCGGGTCGTTGACGGTGTCGATGATGAGCAGGTCGCCGTGTTCGGTCCTGGCGATCTCGGTCGAGAACAGGTCGAGGCGGCAGATGCCCGCAATGCGCCGGGCTACCTGGCGCAGTTCCGCCAACTGCAGGCGGGCGGAATCAGCTGCCGCCAGGCGGGTATACTCATGGGAGTGCATATCCCACCAGCAGGGATAGACCGCATCCCGGCAGACCAGCACGCGGAACCACGCCGGGCGCCCATCCAGAACCGCCGGCGCAACGTGCGCCTGGAGCAGCACCTTCTCGGCAGGGTATTCACAGCGCGCGGCCTGCACCTGCTGCGCGCTGGTCGCTTCGAGCACCACGCCCCAGCCCCCGCCGCCCACCGCCGGCTTGATGGCGAACGATCCACCCAGGAGCGCCAGGTCGAGGGCGGGCAGATCGGGGTGTTCCTGCTGCGGGGGCAGGATGAGGGTGTGCGGGGTACGCAAGCCGCGGCTGATGAATTCCAGGTGCATGGTGGCTTTGTCCCATGCCCAGCGCGCCTGCTCCTGCGGGTTGAAGCGCAGCGAGCCCGCCGCCTGCGCCCATGTCACCAGCGGTTGGAAGCGGTCATCTGAATCCGAGGCGCGGTCGAGCAGGGCGCGGAAGGTGAGTTCCCCGCGCTCCAGGGCGCTCAACCTCTCATCCAGGCTGGCAGGGGTTACCTGGAGCAGGGCAAGCCCGCGGCGGGCGCAGGCTTCCTCCAGCAGGCGGGCAAAACCGGCGTCGTACTCCCAGTTCCAGGCAAGACACAGGTCAAAACGCACCATGCCTGCAATTATAGCGGGGCAGGTGTGATTTTGGGAGCCGCCTGGGGTTCACCCGGGGCGTGAAGTGTCAGAATTCTGTTAATTCCGCTCAAAATCCCTTGACTGGTCGCTGAAAGTCCTGTATCATCAGATTAGCACTCGTATGATAAGAGTGCTAATCTACAGCACCAACCATCTTCAGGAGGCGTATATGGCACTAAACCTAAAACCCCTCGGCAGTCGAGTAGTGATCGAACCCATCGAACAGGAAGAGATCACCGCGGGCGGCATTGTGCTGCCCGAAACCGCCAAGGAAAAACCCCAGCAGGGCAATGTGCTGGCGATCGGTCCCGGCGACCGCGATGAGAAAGGTCAGCGCATCGCCATGGATGTAGCCGTTGGCGACAAGATCCTGTTCGCCAAGTATTCCGGCACCGAGATCAAGCTGGATGGCAAGAAACTGCTCATCATGCGCGAGAGCGACATCCTGGCGATCCTTAAGAAATAATCAAGATCACATATCTGGAGGCATGAACTATGACAGCAAAACAACTGGTATTCTCAGAAGACGCCCGCCGGCGCCTGCAACAGGGCATCGACACCGTTGCCAACGCCGTGGGGACCACCCTCGGTCCCAAGGGACGCAATGTTGCCCTCGACCGCAAGTTCGGCTCCCCCACCATCACCCATGACGGTGTGACGGTCGCCAAGGAGATCGAGCTCGAAGATCCGTTCGCCAACATGGGCGCCCAGCTTCTCAAGGAAGCCGCCACCAAGACCAACGACATCGCTGGCGATGGCACCACCACCTCCACCGTCCTGGCGCACGCCATCGTCACCGAGGGTTTGAAGACCCTCGCCGCCGGTGCCAACCCCATGCGCCTCAAGCTCGGCATCGAGCAGGGCGTGGATGCCGTTGTCACCGCGCTCAAGAAGATGGCGCAAAAGATCGAGACCAAGGAAGAGATCGCCTCGGTCGCCACCAACTCTGCCGCCGACCCCGAGATCGGCAAGTTGATCGCCGACGTGATGGACAAGGTTGGCAAAGACGGCGTCATCACCGTAGAAGAATCCAAGTCCATGCAGTTCGAGACCGAATTCGTTGAAGGCATGCAGTTTGACCGCGGTTACATTTCACCTTACTTCATCACCGACACCGAACACATGGAAGCCGTCATCTCCGACGCTTACATCCTCATCAATGAGAAGAAAATTTCAGCTGCGCAGGATATCGTCCCCATCCTCGAGAAACTCGTCCAGTTGGGCAAGCGCGAA
>JBFYSG010000022.1:0-6292 GCA_041301835.1 Chloroflexota bacterium
CTCCGATCGTGCAGACCATCCTTGCCGCGCCGCCGGCGGAGGATGCCTGCCTGCGCATGCACTACCCTGAAGAGCAGCAGATGGTCTTCTGCGAGCAGGTCGTCCGCCGCCTGGGGTACGATTTCCAGCGCGGGCGGCTGGACAAGACCCACCACCCCTTCACCACCTCGTTCTCCATCGGCGACGTGCGCATCACGACGCGCGTCAGGGAGGACCTGCTCAGCGAGTGCCTGTTCAGCAACATCCACGAAGCCGGGCACGCCATGTACGAGCAGGGCATCGATATGAAGTACGACGGCACCAACCTGGCGAACGGCACTTCCGCCGGGGTGCACGAGAGCCAGTCGCGCCTGTGGGAGAACCAGGTCGGGCGCAGCCTGGAATTCTGGGAGTACTTCTACCCGCGCCTGCAGAACGCCTTCCCGGCGCAGTTGCAGGGCGTTTCCCTGCCAACCTTCCACCGGGCGATCAACAAGGTCGAGCGCTCGCTCATCCGCACCGACGCGGACGAGGTGACCTACAACCTGCATGTGATGGTGCGCTTCGAGTTCGAACTGGCGCTGCTGGAAGGCAGCCTGGCGGTCAAGGACCTGCCCGATGCCTGGCGCGCCCGCTACGAAGCCGACCTGGGCATCGCCCCGCCGGACGACCGGGATGGCGTATTGCAGGATGTGCACTGGTATGCTGGCGTGATCGGCGGCGTCTTCCAGGGTTACACGCTGGGGAACGTCATGAGCGCCCAGTTCTACGAAGCCGCGCTCAAAGCCCACCCAGGCATCCCAGGCGAGATGAGCAAAGGCGAGTTCGGCACCCTGCAGCGCTGGCTGATCGAGCAGATCTACCGCCACGGGCGCAAATTCACCGCCCCTGAACTGGTCAAACGCGTCACCGGCAGCGACCTGAATATCGAACCGTACATCCGCTACCTGAAGACCAAGTACGGCGCGCTGTACGGGTTCTAGGACGGAAAATTCCCTGCCAGGCAGTGACAACTAATTGCGGTTGTCACTGTTTTAATAAGCGCAGGACAGTCACGACATCCATAGGGGTCGGAGCACAGGCATGGCAAAGGATCGAGGCAGTTTCAACGGCAAGGTGGTGCTCATCACCGGCGGATCGAGCGGGATCGGGCTGGCACTGGCAAAACGACTGGCACAGGGCGGGGCGCGCCTGTGGTTGGCGGCGCGCCGCCCCGAACCGCTGGCACAGGCGGCGGAGCAGGTCCGCGCCCTCGGCGGCGCGCCTTGCCGCGTGCTGACTGCGGATGTATCCGACCCCGGGCAGGCGTACCGCCTGGTGGAACAGGTCACCCGTCAGGACGGCACCCCCGACCTGCTCATCAACGCTGCTGGCATCACCCACCCGGGCTACGTGCACGAACTGGACCTGGAGGTGTTCCGCCGGATGATGGAGGTCAACTACTTCGGCACGCTGAACACGGTCAAAGCCGTGCTGCCGGGGATGATGGCGCGGCGCAGCGGGCAGATCGTCAATATCATTTCGGTGGCGGGTTTCGGCGGGGTCTTCGGCTATTCCGCCTACGGTGCCTCCAAGTACGCGGTGCGCGGTTTTTCGGACGTGCTGCGCTCGGAGATGAAGGCGCACGGTATAAGCGTCTCGGTCGTCTTCCCGGCGGATACCGATACCCCCCAGTTGGCGTACGAGAAGCCCTTCCAACCCGCCGAGACGAAGATCATGAACGCCAAGGCAAAGACCCGCAGCGCGGACGAGGTGGCAGGCATCATCCTGGAAGGCGTGTGCCGGAAGCGCTACGTCATCCTGCCGGGCGGCGATACTGCCCTGCTTTACCATTTGAACGACCTGCTCGGCAATGCCCGCTACCTGCTGGTCGATTGGTGGGTGGCGAACGCCCGACGCAAAGCCGGGAAATAAAAGAAACGAGGTGCAGGATGGATATTTTCGAGAAGTGCGGCGGCTTCACCGCTGCCAAAGAAGCCATGGCTTCCGGGCTTTACCCGTACTTCATCCCGATGACCGAGAGCGAGGGCACCGAAGCCGTCTTCCGCGGTCACAGGTTGATCATGTGCGGTTCCAACAACTACCTGGGGTTGACCACCGACCCGCGCGTCCGAAAGGCGGCGGTGGATGCCATCCAGCGCTTCGGCACATCCTGCACCGGTTCGCGCTTCCTGAACGGGACGCTGGAACTGCACGAACAACTGGAGCGTGAACTGGCGGACTTCGTCGGCAAACCCGCCGCGCTGGTCTTCTCCACCGGGATGCAGGCGAATTTGGGGGCGATCAGCGCACTGGTCAGCCGCGGCGACGTGGTCGTGCTCGACAAGGACGATCACGCCAGCATCGTGGATGGGGCGCGCCTGGGTTGGGGCGAGGTCAAACGCTTCCGGCACAATGACATGGCAGACCTGGCGCGGGTGCTGGCGGGCATCCCCGAAAAAGCCGGTCGCCTGGTCGTCGTGGACGGGCTGTACAGCATGGGCGGGGATATCGTGCCGCTGCCCGAACTGCTGCCCATCTGCCAGCAGTACGGCGCCCGCCTGATGATCGACGACGCCCACGCCCTGGGTGTGCTCGGGCAGGGACGCGGCACCGCCGCCCACTTCGGGCTCACAGACCAGGTCGATCTGATCATGTCCACCTTCAGCAAGTCCTTCGCCTCGCTGGGCGGCTTCGTGGCAGGCGATGTGACGGTGATGCATTACATCAAGCACCACGCCCGCTCGCTCATCTTCAGCGCCAGCATCTCGCCCGCCAACGCCGCCGCCGCGCTCGCCGCCCTGCATATCCTGCGCGCCGAACCCGAACGCGTGGTCCGCCTGGCACAGATCGCCGAGCGCATGCGGGCGGGTTACACCCAACTGGGGTTCAACATCGGTAAATCCACCACCCCGATCATCCCGATCATCATCGGCGAGGATGAAAAGGTGCTGCTCTTCTGGAAAGCCCTGTTCGAGAACGGGGTCTTCGTCAACCCGGTGGTCTCGCCCGCCGTCCCGCAGGGCATGCAGTTGCTGCGCACCAGTTACATGGCGACCCACAGCGATGCCCAACTGGAACGCGTACTGGAGATATTTGGCAGGGTCGGGCGCTCGCTGGGCATCATCCAGTGAACCCGGCGTTACCATGACAAATTCGGTCAAATTCAAGACATTTGTCTCTTGACACTTGCAAGGCGATACGTTAACTTAAAGCACGAAAGAAAGAAAATCAACAAGGAGAAGAAACATGGCTCTAAAGATCACCGAAGAATGCATCAACTGCGGCGCATGCCTGCCCGAATGCCCGACCACTTCCATCACCGAAGGTCCGACGATCTACATCATTGACGCCGCCACCTGCGTGGAGTGTGTCGGTCACTTCGACGCCCCGCAATGCCAGGCGGTCTGCCCGGGCGCGGACTTTGCCATGGTCAATGCATTAGCCTGAAACACCGGGGGGGCGCGCCGTTTCGGCGCGCCCCCTTTACCCAGGTTTGACAGCCCGGCGGCTGTTGACTATAATCCTGACAACTGCATACACACCTTCGGGGCAGGGTGCAATCCCCGACCGGCGGTAAAGCCCGCGAGCAGGCGGCAAGCGTACCTTGCCCTTGCATGAACTGGTGAAATTCCAGCGCCGACGGTTAAAGTCCGGATGATAGAAGGTGATTCACCAGACCCGCGCGGTCTGTGGTCCTGTTCGCCCCGGAAACCCTGCGTTTCCGATTTTTTTACCCCACACCGCGCCACGTCTTCCTGCCCCGTCGTGTGACGGGGTCTTTTTGCCCCCAGGCGACCATGAAACAAAAAACCGTCCACAGATCCTTCCTGAAACGTCACTGGACCAGCCTGGTGTCCATCCTGTCCGCGCTGCTGGGCTGGGAACTGGTCAGCCGCTTTGCCGGGCTGCCGGCATTCATCCTGCCCTCGCCGGCGGGGGTGGCGGCGCGCCTGTGGAAGGCGCTGGGCGACGGCTCGCTGCTGCTGCACGCCGGGGTGACGCTGGCAGAGGTCCTGGCGGGTCTGCTGACCGGGACGGTGCTGGCGGTTGCCCTGGGTTACGCGGTCGCCAAGTCACACCTATTCGAGCGCCTGGTCTCACCCTACCTGGTGGCAACCCAGGCGATCCCGGTGGTTGCCATCGCGCCGCTGCTGGTGATCTGGTTCGGACCCGGGATGTTCTCGAAAGTGCTCATCTGCGCGCTGATCGTCTTCTTCCCGGTGCTGGTGAATACCGTGGTCGGCGTGCGCGCCGTGCCGGCAGCGCTGCACGACCTGATGCGCTCGCTGCGCGCCACCCGCCCGCAGATCCTGCGGCTGCTGGAAGTGCCCGCCGCGCTGCCGATCCTGCTGGGAGGGCTGCGCATCGGCGCCACGCTCTCGGTCATCGGCGCGGTGGTGGGCGAACTGGTCGGCTCGGACAAGGGGCTGGGGTTCCTGGTCAACGCGGCGCGCGGGCAGTACGATACCGCCCTGGTCTTCGTGGCGGTCTTCACGCTTATCCTTTTGGCGCTCGCCCTCTACGGGGCGGTTGCCCTGCTGGAAAAGAAACTGCTTAAATGGCAGGAGGTGCATCCATGAAAAAGAACCTGATCCTGTTGCTGGTCGTCTGCCTGAGCCTGCTCCCCGCGGCGTGCGCGGCGCAGCCCGAGGACCTGACGACCATCCGCTTTGCGCTTGGCTACATCCCCAACATCCAGTTCGCACCGGTGTACGTGGCGATCGAGAAGGGCTATTTCGCCGCCGAGGGGCTGGAGGTGGAGATCGTCCACATGGACGAGAACCAGGCGGCGGCGCTGGTTGGCGCCGGCGAACTGCAGTTCGCGGTGGTCTCGGGCGAGCAGGTGCTGCTGGCGCGCGCCCAGGAACTCCCGGTGGTCTATGTCGCCGCCTGGTACCAGCAGTACCCGGTCTCGGTGGTGGCGCTGGCAGAGCAGGGACTCAGGGCACCGGCTGACCTGCGCGGGCTGACCATCGGTCTGCCGGGGCTGTACGGCGCCAACTACATCGGCTGGCGCGCCCTGCTGTACGCCGGCGGGCTGGGCGACGCGGATGTGACCCTGGATTCCATCGGTTACACCCAGATCGAAGCGCTCACCAGCGGGCGCGACCCGGTGGTCTGCACCTATATTGCCAACGAACCCGTCCAACTGCGCTCGCTGGGCTACGAGATCAGCGAACTGCGGGTGGCAGATTACGTCGACCTGGCAGCCAACGGACTGCTGACCAACGAAGCGACCATCGCGGACAACCCCGAACTGGTGCGCCGCATGGTCAATGCCTTCCTCAACGGGCTCCTGGATGCCAGCGCCGACCCCGCCGAAGCCTACCGCATCTCGCTGGCATACGTCGAAGGGCTGCAGGCGGACGACCCGGTCCAGCAGCAGGTGCTGGCTGCCTCCATCGAACTGTGGCAGGCGGAACGCCCGGGCTACTCGCAGCCGGCTGCCTGGGAGAATATGCAGGCGCTGCTGCTGGAGATGGGCTTGCTCGGCGCCCCGCTCGACCTGGAGCAAGCCTATACCAACCAGTTCATCCCCTGAGAGCCGCCCGGCAGGCTGACAAGGCACCCACGCACCCATGACCGACCCGATCCTTACCGTCCGCGACCTGGATGTCACCTTCCCCGATGATAACGGCGGGCTGGAGGCGCTTGGAGCCGCCTCCTTTAACGTCTGCCCGCAGGAATTCGTCTGCCTGCTGGGTCCGTCCGGTTCGGGCAAGTCGACCCTGCTGCGCATCCTGGCGGGACTGCTCCAGCCCAGCGGCGGGAGCATCACCTTCAGCGGCGGTCAGCCGCGCATCGGCATGGTCTTCCAGCTGGCGACCCTGATGCCCTGGCGCAGCGTGCTGGAGAACATCACCCTGCCGCTGGAATTGGAACGGGTGGAGCCGCAGGAATGCCGCCGCCGGGCGCAGGATCTGGTGGAGTTGGTGGGCTTGCAGGGTTTTGAGTCCGCCTGGCCCCGTGACCTTTCCGGCGGCATGGCGCAGCGCGTTGCCATCGCCCGCGCCCTGATCCACGACCCCGACCTGCTGCTGCTCGACGAGCCCTTCGGCTCGCTGGATGCGCTCACCCGCGAGCGCATGTGGACGGAACTTTCACGCATCTGGCAGGCGCGCCGCAAGACGGTGCTGATGGTGACGCACTCGATCAGCGAGGCGCTCTTCCTGGCAGACCGCGTGCTGGTGCTCAGCCAGCGCCCCGGGCGGGTCAAACTCGAACTGGTGGTGGACCTGCCGCGCCCGCGCCGCGACGAGATGCGCTACACCGCCGCCTTTGGCAAACTTGCGCACCGCTTGAAGGAAGCCATCGAATAAGCCCTGCCGCA
>JBFYSG010000023.1:0-3619 GCA_041301835.1 Chloroflexota bacterium
GGCGTGCTGCAGGATGATTTCCTGATCGCGCATGCGCTGACCATCGACGAGCAGGATGTGCGCATCCTCGCCGAGGTGGGCTGCGGGATCGCCCACTGCCCGCAATCGCTTGGCAAGCTGGGCGCCTACCCCTTCCCGTGCGTGGACGAATGGCTGCGCGCCGGCATCCCGGTCGGCATCGGCACGGACGGCGCATCCAGCAACAACAACCTGGACCTGTTCGAGGAGATGCGCTTCGCGGCGCTGACGCGCAAACTGTTCGCCCGCGACGGCAGGGTGCTGCCTGCCACGCAGGTGCTGCGCATGGCGACCCTGACGGGTGCCCGGGCGCTGGGCCTGGCAGACCAGATCGGCTCGCTGGAGACGGGCAAGAAGGCGGATATCATCCTGCTGGACCTGCGCAAGCCGCACCTGGCGCCGCTGCACAACCTGCCCGGGCTGCTGGTGTACAGCGCGCTCGGCTCGGATGTGGATACGGTGATCGTGGACGGCAGGGTGCTGATGGAACAGCGCCGGTTCACCACCCTGGATTTCCCCGCCCTGCAGCAGGAGGTGCAGCGCGCCTTCGAATCCATGCTGCGCAAGGCAGGCTGGAAGTACAGCCTGGCAACGCCCACGCAGGGCATGGCGGCGGCGTTGAAGCTTAAAGCCACGCGTCAATCGCTGAAGATCTTCCAATCCCTGATGGAGGGCGGGGAAGAGTGAGGGCGGCGCAAGGGGGACTCACGCGCCGCGCCTGCCGGTGGAGCCTGCATCCATTCATTACCTGTGCATCGAGGCATTCGCCCGGAGTATGGTTCCCCTGTTCCACATCTATTATTAAGGCTTGCCTGCCTGGTTGCACATTCCCAACAGGTAGGGACCGATCTCCTCCGTCTCGCAGCCTGTCAACAGGTCGCTCAGCCTGGTATCATCCTTCCACATGAACTTCTGGTTGATGACCAGGATGTACGGCTGGGTCAGGTCCAAACCGGGGTCGGAAATTGTGGTGAAGTTCAGGTGGCTATCCATCATATACTCAACATCCACCGCCGTCGCCCACATCTCGGTCAGGAATGGGCGCTCATCGAGCCGTGCGCTGAGCATGTCCCGCACCTCCGCCAGCGCCAGTGCATCCGCGTTGGGCTGGAAGGGTTGGTGGACGGTGAACGGGTTGGAAACGCTGACCGTCTGAAAATTGTAGAATGAGAGCCCTGCCAGCAGGAGCGCATGCACCCACTTGAACCCCGGTTTGACCTGCGCGGATAAGAACGGGAACGGCAGCAGGAAGATCATCAGCACCAGGCAGATGATGTAATAGCGCGCCCATCCGATCGAAAAGAACAGCCAGTAGAGGGTATAGATGCCGATGATCGCTGCCAGGACGAGGAACAGCGCCATCAGCCCTTTATCCTTGCGCAACACGATCCCCATCCAGGCGAACAGCAGCACCAGCACCGGCAGGTACACCCCAAACTGCTCGCGTGCCAGCAGGACCCGCTCCAGCGCCAATTGCCATCTCGCGGCCTTGCTCTCCAGCCCAAAACGCAGGGTGATCTTCCAAAAGGTCTTCCACCACGCCAGGTAACCGGCGGACTCGAGCGCCGCCAGTTTCCAGACTTCGAAGAGGATCAGCGGGAGCAGGAACCCAAGAGCCAGCCATGCCAGGCGCCGGAGGATGCCCCCCGCCGCGCCTCTCCATTGCCCCTTGTTCTTCACCAGCAGGTCGATCACCACCCACAGCCCGAAAACACCGACAGGAAGCAGCGCAACGACCTTGGCCTGGACCGCGCAGGAGAGGAGCAAACCGCTCAGCACGAGGTTCAATTTCGCGTCCTGCTGGAAATACAGCAGGATCCCCAGCAATAGGGCAAGCGCCGCCGGCACCTCACCCAGCAGGGCAAACCAGTGTCCTCGATGATAGAACATCAGCGTGTAGGCGAAAAAGAAGAAAACGGCTGTCCCAAGCGTCAAACCGAGCCTGTCCAGGCTGAGTTGGTTCAACAGGATGCCGATGCCCAGCAGCAGCACCGTCCACAGCACCACGACCGTTACACCCGGCGCCCAGTATGTGTTCCCAACAAGGCGGATCATCAGCGCCGCCGGCAGGATGATGGTTGGACCGGTCGTCTCCCAAGGGTCGAAGGCGGTCACCGTGTACTGCGGCGCGCCCCCCGGCAGGGTGGTCGCGAACCCCAGCCCGCCTGCCAGGTTCTTGGCGACGTGCGCATGGAAGGCGTCATCCGCGCAGCATACCCTCACCTTGAACACCATGTTGAGGTTGATCAAGACGAATGTAAACAGGAAAAGGATCTGTATGATCGGTAGAAGGATCCTCGTCTTCATTCGCACTTTCTCATTTCCACCGCACAGGTCGGGTGGCGCCCGGGGATCGGATGAGGTAAGTTTAGCATGTGCCCGGTTGGGAATGCGGCGCACATCACGGCAGGGATATCACTCCTCCGGCGTTTCCGGTGAGGGAGCATAGAGGTATTCGGGCATCTTTGCCAGCTGGGCGGAGGTCTTCTCCCCGGGGATGAAGACACAATCATCACGGAAGCAATAGTACAGTTGCTCGTGCCGCTGTTTGGCGCGCAGGTAGGCATTCCGGATGCGTTCGTGTTCCTTACGCACGGCATCCACCTGCTGTTGATGGCGAAGCTTTATGGCAATGTTCGGATCGGTGGCGGTCTTCGCTTTCCTGTTCAACAAGACACCCCCGATGATCAGACCGACCCCGACCAGCAGGAGCAATCCTGAAACCAGGATGGCGATCAACGAAAGCATTCCCACTTCGGCGGAACCAACCGTGCTGGTATCGGAGAGGGCGGCGATGAATGTAATCCCGCTGCAGAGACCGGTGATGAGGGTCAATGCGGCCAGGATAATGCCGATGACCAGCATGGCAACTGCGCCGCCTTTGGATGCACTGCCGGAGAGCCTGGGTGGCGGTGGGTAGGGCGGGAAGGAGGAAGGACGGGGATGTTCCGGAGAGACAAGGCGCTGACCGAGGACGGATATCTGTTTGCGGGTGAAGGGGATGTCGTGGGTGACCAGGCGCTGCTGCCCGGCGGGTCCCACCAGTTCCTGCTTTTTTTCGGTGCCGGAGATCTCCTGGGTCTGGTTGACAAGGATGGCGGAAACCTTCTCGACCTTGTCGTTGCGACCGCAGATCGGGCAGCGGGCGTATGCCTCCAGCGAGACCACACCACCTGCCTCGTGCTTGACCATGTGCTCATTCCCACAGAACTGGCAGGTCATGGTGAGGGCGTTGGGTGCAACCTTTAATTTCCCGCCGCACGAGGGGCACACAAGGGAGATGAGATTCGGCATGCTGCCTCCTGAAGTACCAAGGGCTGTGTAGATCTCGGTGTTATGTGCATTCTATCACGGGCAGCGGGGTCTGAGTGGGAGATGCGCGGAAACCGGCGGGAAAGCCGGTATGGGGAGGCAGGCGGGAGGGATGGATAAATGAAAAGTGGGCCTGGTTGGGATCGAACTGTTTGTTCGAATTCATGGATCACAGGCATGGGCACCATTTGGTCATTGCTCCATTCCATAAAAGATCGATGTTATCAATCTGTAATGTATAAGTAGTACATAATTATCAATTTTGTACTATAATATTATTACATTCAGT
>JBFYSG010000024.1:0-4360 GCA_041301835.1 Chloroflexota bacterium
CGGACCACGGCAATGGCGGCAGCCATGTGGCGGTAACGGGCAATGCCGAGTATACCGGTCAGCAATCCTACCGGCAGGCAGACGACTCCGATCCACATGAACCAGGCCTGGTCGGCAAAGTGGATGATCGTCACACCGGCGATGAGCAGCGAGACCGCCGAGCGCAGGTAAGCCAGCAAGGTGCGCTCGTTCGCCAGCGCGGTGCGGTCGATCGCCAGTTCGTCACGCAGGATGAGGGCATCTTTCTTGAAGCGGGTATAGGAATTCTTCATGCATGAATTGTATCAAATGAAATTCCAATTAGTGTTGCTGATGTATAATTTTCCTGTATCTTCCCTTGGAGGCAGCATGGCGAAACGTGAGCAGTCCTCGACTCAAAAGCGCAAGATCCGCGTGCTGGTGGCAAAGCCCGGGCTGGATGGTCACGACCGGGGTGCGAAGGTGGTGGCGCGTGCCCTGCGCGATGCCGGCATGGAGGTCATCTACACCGGCCTGCGCCAGACTCCTGAAATGATCGCCGAGGCTGCCCTGCAGGAGGATGTGGATGTGGTGGGCATTTCCATCCTTTCCGGTGCGCACATGGTGCTAGTGCCGCGCATCCTAGACCTTCTGCAGCAGAACCAGCAGCAGGAGGTCTGCGTCTTCGTCGGCGGCATCATCCCGGATGAGGATGCCCCGCGCCTCAAAGCCCTGGGTGTGACCGGCATCTACGGACCCGGCGCTTCGACGATAGATATCGTCCGCGACGTCCGTGAGGCACTCAAGACCAGACCTAAGGGGAGAAAATGAAACTGGTCGATTCCGTGCTGGCTGGTGAGACCCTGGCCCTCAGCCGGCTGCTGACCGAGGTTGAGAACGATACTCCCACCGGTCGCAAGGCGCTCGAAGCGCTTTTCCCGCACACCGGCAAGGCTCACCTGGTGGGGGTGACGGGTGCACCTGGGACGGGGAAATCCTCGCTCGTCAACCAGATCGCGCTTCAGTTGCGCCGCGCCCGAAATCCCCGCCGGGTGGCAGTGGTGGCAGTGGACCCCTCCAGCCCGTTCAGCGGCGGGGCAGTGCTGGGCGACCGGGTGCGCATGCGTGACCTGGCGGGTGATGTCGGGGTCTTCATCCGCTCCATGGCGACCCGCGGCTCGCTCGGCGGATTGGCAGCCGCCACCGCCGCCATGACCCAGGTCTTTGATGCTGCCGGATTTGGAATAGTGCTCATCGAGACCGTCGGTGCAGGCCAGGCGGAAGTGGATATCGCCCGGTTGGCATACACCACGCTGGTGGTGGAGGCGCCAAACTTCGGCGATGACATCCAGGCCATCAAAGCCGGCATCCTCGAGATCGCCGACCTGCTGGTGATCAACAAGGCGGACCTGGAGGGCGTGGAGAACACCGAACGCGCCCTGCGCGGCATGCTCGACCTGGCACACCCTGCCGGGCATACGGTTCTGCACCACGGGCGTGAGATGAAGACAGGCGGGGGGGATGATGCCGATGCACAACCTACTTGGATGCCGCCCATCCTGCGTACCGTCGCCACCACGGGGCTTGGCATCCCTGCCCTGGTGGAAGCCATCGATGCGCATGCCGAACATTTGCACGCCACGGACGAATGGGGTCAACGGGAACGACAGCGTCTCGAAACAGAACTTCACCTGCGCGTGCAGGAAGCCCTGCTTAAGCGCTTCCGCACTACGGTCTCTGATAAAGCTTACAGCAAGGTGCTCGAGCAGGTGGTGAGACGAAAACTCTCCCCGGGGGCGGCTGCCAGGGAACTCGTAGACCCAAAAAAGTAAAGCCTGCAGGTAGGTTTCCCTCCTGCAGGCATGCTCGTACTCTTTCTGCCCGCGTTGCTCATGCCGGGTGTTGCTTTCAATCCCCAAGGATATGGCGGGCAATGACCAGCCGCTGGATCTCGTTGGTGCCCTCGCCGATGGCGCATAAGCGCTGGTCGCGATACATGCGCTCGACTGCATACTCGCGCACGTAACCGTATCCCCCGTGGATCTGGATCGCCTTGTAACACACCCGCTCCGATACCTCGGTGCAGAACAGCTTCGCCATGGCGGCTTCTTTGGTGTAGCGCGCACCCTGTTCCTTCAACCAGGCGGCGCGGTGCACCATCAGACGGGCAGCCTCCACCTCGGTCGCCATTTCGGCGATCATCCATTGAACAGCCTGGAATTTGGCGATCGGCTGGTCGAACTGCACGCGCTCCTTCGCATACGCGGCTGCCCGGTCCAATGCACCCTGCGCCAGCCCGACAGCCATGGCAGAGATCGCCAGCCGTCCGGCGTCCAGTGTCACCAGGAATTGCTTGAACCCCTCGTTCTCCTTGCCCAGCAGATTCCCGGCAGGGATGCGGCAGTTCTCAAAGAACAACTGCGAGGTCACGGATCCTTTGAGGCCCATCTTCTTCTCATCCCGCCCCGGCTGGAAGCCAGGTGTGCCTTTTTCGACGATGAAAGCAGAGATGCCGCGCGTGCCTTTCTCCGGGTCGGTCTTGGCGGTCACCACCAGCACATCCGCGAGGGAACCATTGGTGATGAAGATCTTTTCGCCATTCAGCACCCAATTTTCCCCCTCGCGCGTAGCCCGCGTGCGGGTCGCACCGGCATCCGAACCGGCGTTCGGCTCGGTCAGCCCAAAAGCGCCGATCTTCTCACCGCTCAGCAGCCCGGGCAGGTATTTCTTCTTCTGCGCCTCACTGCCAAAGCGGTGGATCGGTTCGCAGCACAGTGAGGTTTGCGCGTCCAGGATGATGGCGAGCGTGCCCGACTGGCGGGCGATTTCCTCCAGGGCGATCAACAGGCTGAGGTAATCACCGTTGCTGCCCCCGTATTCCTCTTTGAAGGGAATGCCCAGCAGACCGAGTTCTGCCATTCGTTTGAAGAGGTCAGCCGGGAATTCATCCCGGGCGTCGATCTCCTCGGCGCGTGGGGCAACCTCCTTTTCAGCAAATTCCCTGACCGTGTCACGGATCAAATTGTGCTCCTGCGTATATTGGAAATCCATCTGCTCCTCCGTTGGCGTGTTCCTGCCAGTATCTATTTTCCGATCACCAGCCCCTGCGGATCGATCTGCCGCAGGATGCGCAGTTGTTCCTCTTGCGGTTCCGGGGTGGTGCCCACCTCCGCGGGGATCAGTATCTCGAACTCACTCGCTTCCTGCACCTGCTCCACGGTGACCCCGGGATGCAGGCTGAGCAGGGTCAGGCATTTGCTCTCGTCATCGAATCCATAAATGCCCAACTGGGTGATGACCCGGTAGGGACCGCTGCCGGCGGGCAGACCTGCCCGCTCGCGCGCCCCGGGTCCGCTCAGGTAGCCCGGCGTGGTCAGGAAGTCCAGTTTATTCACGAAGGTCTGTTTTGACTGCTTTCGCATCACCACGATCGTCTGCCAGCAGTTGGAACCGACATCGCTGGCACCACCGCTGCCGGGCAGGCGCGCCTTGGGATGCTTCCAGTCGCCGATCACCGTGGTATTGATGTTGCCGAAGCGGTCCATTGCCGCGCCACCCAGGAAGCCGTAATCCACGTAGCCCGCCTGGGCAGCGGACATGACGTCGTGCATCGAGGAGGCCGCGGAAGCCTTGTAATAGGTGCGCGAGTCGCCCACCGAGATGGGCAGCACGGGCACGCGGGGACCGATGCCACCCGCCTCGAAGATGATGAGCAGCCCCGGGGCATGCGTACGCTGGGCAAGCATGCCTGCCACGATGGGGAAACCCGTTCCAACGAACACAGAGCGCCCATCCTCCAGCAGCCCCGCCGCGGCGCAAGCCAGCAGCTCGGTCAGGTTGTAACGAGGGGTCGCGTTCATGCCTCGCCTCCGCTGTCATCCTTCAGGTCCATCACCTGCTTCAGATGGTCCCATTTCTTTTGCCCGCCGATCTTCTCCAGGTAGGCAGTGTAATCAGGAACACCGAAGACGTACTCCTCGAAATAATTCACCGTGCCCTCGGGGGTCTTCGAGACCTCCAGCCAGTGGGCGATGTGTTCTTCATCAAAATAATACTGGGTGGGCATTTCGGTCGGATGAGCACCAAACGGCACCTCGATCACAGCATCCACCAGGTAGAAGGGGATGGAGGTGCGCCAGGGCTGGTTCTCCACCTCGGCATGGTCGATGATTTTCTCAGTGGTGAGGATGAGCCTGCGGGCTGCGCGCGCCAGTTCGAAATCCTCGATGAGGATGCCGTCAAGTTGGGCATTGCCATACATGTCGCAGCGGTGAACGTGGAACAGGGCTACATCCGGGTAGCAGGCTGGCAGCAGGGCGATCGGCTTGCCGCTCCAGGGGTCCTCGACCACTTTGCCGGAACTGTACTTCAGTGTATCGGTGCCCAGCATGGTGCGTACGGG
>JBFYSG010000025.1:0-4803 GCA_041301835.1 Chloroflexota bacterium
CACAAAGCGCTTGTCGGTCTTCACTTCCGGGATCACAACGCCTTCGCCCTCGTGCACCACCCAACCGACGATGCCCTGCCCGGCGGGGACGTGCTTGCCGATGATCGATTCCTTATGCTCACCGGTCGCGGCGTGAAAGACCAGGTCCCAGTTCACCTCCACCAGCTCCAGCGCCACCGTTTCCACCTGCAGCGCCTGAATGGTTTCGTTGAGGATGCGCTGGAGAACATCGTCCATGCGCAGGCTGGCATTGATCGCCCCCGCCGATGCCGCCAGGGCGGTCATCACGCGTGCCTGGCGCTGGCTCTCGGCATACAGGCGGGCATTCAGGACCGCCACCCCCGAGAGATCGGCGATAGCCTGCATCAGTTCAAAATGCTCCTGGTTGTAGGCGCCGGGCTTGGGATGCACCAGGGTCAGCACGCCGACCAGTTTGTCGCGCGAGAGCAGGGGCACGCACAACGCCGATTTTGCCCCGGAGCGCTCGGCAGCATCGTCCGGGCGGCGCAGCCAGCGCTCATCGCGGCTGGTGTCGGGCACCCAGGCAGGCTGGCGATTGCGCACCACCCATCCAGCCAGACCGCGCTCGATGGTCTCGCGCAATTGCTGGGTGGTGTGGTCGTGGAGTTTCTTCCCATAGACGATGGCAGCATCCACGGCTTTGCCATGCTCGTCGATCACCACGATGCTGGCGCGCTCCCCGCCGACGTTCTTGAGCGATTGGAACAGGATGCGCTGGAGCACGGTGCGCAGGTCCAGCGCGGTGACCAGTTCACGGCTGACCTTGTAGAGTAGTTCCAGGTATGATGTGGGTCCGTCGTCAGACATGCTTCCTCAGGTTAAATATACTTCAAACCGGCTCCAGTATTGAATAATACTACCGTTTCAGTTTTCCGCACCCAGCCCGCCTGAAGCAGCAGGCGCAATCCTGCCAGCGTTGCCGCCCCCTCCGGGCATGCCAGCAAGCCCTCCAGGTGCGCCATTTCCTGTCGCGCCGCCAGGATCTGTTCGTCGGTGACCGCCAGCGCCGTGCCCTTGCTTTCCCGCAGGGCACGCAGCACCAACCGGTCGGCATAGACATTGGGTACCCGCAGACCGGCGGCAAGGGTGTGTGCCTGCTGCCAGGGTTCACAGCGCTCCGCCCCCTGCTGGAAGGCGCGCACCACCGGGGCGCAGCCTTCCGCCTGCACCGTCACCATGCGCGGCTTCTTCCCGCGCAGCCAACCCAGGTACTCCAGTTCCTCGAACGCCTTCCACATGCCCACCAACCCCGTCCCGCCGCCGGTGGGGTAGATGATCACATCCGGCAGGCTCCACTGGAAGGATTCCGCCAGTTCCAAGCCCATGGTCTTTTTACCCTCGCAGCGGTAGGGTTCCTTGAAGGTGGAGACATCCAGCCAACGCCTGCCCCGGGCAGCCAGGCGCGCGGCGCTCGCCGCGTCGCTGATCAGACCATCCACCAGCACCAGGTCTGCCCCACTGGCTTGCACTTCCGCCTGGTTGGCGCGCGGTGCATCTTTGGGCATGAAGACGTGCGCCTTGCAGCCGCCGCGTGCCGCGTAGAAAGCCAGGGCACCGCCGGCGTTGCCTGCCGTCGGGATGACGAATTCGCGCCGGCGGAGTTCGATGGCACGCGCCACCGCCACGCACAGCCCGCGTGCCTTGAACGAGCCGGTCGGGTTGGAAGTTTCATCTTTAATGAATAAGCCGGGCATGCCCAGTTCCCCCCTACCCAGCCGGGTGGCGGGCAGCAGGGGCGTATCCCCCTCCCCCAGGGTCAGGCGGTTCTTCGCCGCGCGCACCGGCAGGAGTTCCGCCCAGCGCCACAAGCCGCGCGGACGGCTGGCGATCTGCTCCACCTGCAGGCTGCGCCGGACTTTATCCAGGTCGTAGCGCGCCAGCAGGGGTGAGTCGCATGCTTTGCAGGTGTTCTGCACCCTGTTGGCGTTGTATGTGCGCTTGCACTCCGGGCATTCCAGGTGGCTGAGGGCGCTCTCGGGCATCCCAATTAGTATAGCATACTTGCCCGGAGGAGTCTTGACGGAATGCCTGCGTTAGATTATTATCTAACGCACGAGGTAAATATCTAACACCATGACAACCGTGCGCTGGGTCGCCGGCTCCGCCACCGACCTGTTCCTCAGCCTGTTCGTACTGCACCATGCCGCCGATTTCGGCATCCGCCCGGCATGGGCGGCGGGCGTGCGCCAACGACTGCCTGCCAAAAGCCGCGAGACCCTGGAGCACATCTTCTCCTTTTCCAGCGTCCCGCTCGCATGGATCAGCCGCCTGCCCGCCCCGCGCGCGGCAGGCACCGCCATCCAGGCGGTGGCAGACCTGCCGCCCGCCAACCGCATCCCCACGCTCAGCCTGACCCGTGACCTGCCCGAACGCGCCCGTAAACTGCTTAGTGGCATCGCCGCCCGCGGCACCTGGAGCCCCGAGGAGCGGGCGGAATTCATCCTGCTGCACGGACGCGGACCCGTCATCAGCGGGCAGGGGTTTGACAACCTGCTGAACACCTGGACCGCACTGGACGCCTGGGGCGAGGACTACCTGTCTGCCCTGCAGGATTATCAATCCTGCTTCTTCGCCGAGGAGGAGGCGCGCATCCTGCCCGCCCTGCAAGCCGGGTTCGCCTCCGCCCAGGCGCTTGCCGCCAACCTGCCGCTTAAAACGCTGGTGGAACGCCTGTCACGCGGCGTCCAGTTGGAGAACTACGAAACGCTCAACGACCTGACCCTGCTGCCCTCCTGGTGGGTCACACCGGTGACCTTCCTCGCCCACCCGGCGCCCGGCAGGACCCTGCTTGCCTTTGGCGTCCGCCCGGAGGCGCAGGGTGACAGCAGCGAAGCGCCGCGCGAACTGGTGGATACGCTCAAGGCGCTCGGCGATCCCACCCGCCTGCGCATCCTGCGCTATCTCTCCAGCGGACCGCTCTCCCCCTCCGAACTGGCGCGCCGCCTGCGCCTGCGACCGCCCACCGTCATCCACCACCTCAGGCTGCTGCGCTTTGCCGGGCTGGTACAGGTGACGGTCAGCGAAAACCTTGACAAGCGCTACGCCGCCCGCCTGGAGGGCGTGCAGTCCATCCACGATACGTTAACCCAATACCTTGACACGAATGGCTCATCTTGATGTCTGACATTATCCGTACCTACATCCAACGCATCGGTCAATTCTCGCGCAACGCGCGCTTCTATTTGGTCAGCGCCATCCTCAGCGGCGCCGCTTTTGGTGTGTACCGCCTGCTGTTCAATTTCTTTGCCCTCAGCCTCAACCTGAACGAGAGCATCATCGGGCAGATCATCACCATCAACAGCACGACCGCCCTGCTGCTGGCGCTGCCGCTGGGCTACCTGGCAGATATGCTGGGGCGCAAAGCCTCGCTGCTGCTCGGCGGGCTCCTTACCTCGCTGTCGATCGCGGTCATGGTCCTGTTCCCCTCGCAGGGTATCTTCTACGCCATGGCGGTCTGCATGGGCGCCGCCCAGAGCCTTTCCGCCGTGACCATGGCGCCCTTCCTGCTCGAGAACAGCGGCACCGAGGAGCGCACCTACCTGTTCAGCCTGAGCCAGGGCTTGACCATGACCGCTTCCTTTGTGGGCAACTCCATCGGCGGCTACCTGCCCGGCTGGATCGCGGCTGCCCGCGGCGTATCTGCCACCAGCAGCACGGCTTACGCCGGTGCGCTGGGCATCATCGCCGCCATTTCGGTGCTCTCGCTCCTGCCGCTGCTGGCACTGCGCACCCCGCGCCTTTCGGCGGGTGAAAAATCGCTGTTCGCCCCGATCGGCTACGCCATCAAGCACAGCGGCACGATCGGCAAGATGGTGCTGCCGATGCTGATCACCTCCATCGGCGCCGGCTTGTTCATGCCCTTCATGAACGTCTTCTTCCGCGTGGTCCACAACCAGCCCGACCCGGTGATCGGCAACGTGCTCGCCTGGGGCGCGCTGGCAATGGGCGTCGGTTTGATCATAGCCCCGCCGATCGCCGAACGCATCGGCAAGATCCAACTGGTCGTCATCACCCAGGGGCTGTCGATCCCCTTCCTGATCCTGCTCGGCTACTCCCCCTGGTTCTGGCTGAGCGCAGCGGGACATTACGTCCGCCTTTCCCTGATGAACATGGGCGGACCGGTCTACAACGCCTACGTGATGGAAAATGTGGAACCCAAGTCGCGGGCAATGGTCGCCAGCCTGACAAGCATGGCATGGAACTTCGGCTGGGCGTTCAGCCCTTCCATCAGCGGCTGGATGCAGGTGGCGTACGGCTTCAAGCCCGTGTACCTGGCGGTCATCCTCATTTACACACTATCCGTGTACCTGTACTGGAAGTTCTTCTGGAAGTCAAAACCGGCGGAGGTGACTGAAACCATTCCCGCCGATTGAGAGGAGTTAAGACGTTTTCCCCCTTCACCCGCAGGACGGCATCCCGAGTGCCGTCCTGCGTGGCGTTAATGCCACTTTTTTTTGACTCGACCATCTAATCCTAGATACCACCCGCAGGCAGCGTGATCCGATCGCAGCCGCGGGTCCATCTTTCAACCAATAAAGGAATCAGTATATGGAAATGTTGATCGACTTCCCCGGCGGCATGCGCGTGGATGCCCATTTCGGTCCCTTCACCGTCTCCACCGACCAGCCTCCACAAGCCTCGGCGCCGACGCCCTTTGCCACCTTCCTGGCTTCCATCGGTACCTGCGCCGGCATCTATGTGCTTGGTTTTTGCACCCAGCGCAACCTGCCCACCGAGGGTATCAGCATCCTGCAGCGCATGCATGCCAACCCCGGAACCGGG
>JBFYSG010000026.1:0-7555 GCA_041301835.1 Chloroflexota bacterium
CGCTGCGTACCAAGTGCCGCCGCCTGCAGATGGAATTCGGCATCGACCTGGACCGCATGCTCACCGGTCTGCAGTCCTCCGACCTGCTCATCATCGCCGGGCGCCCGGGGCAGGGCAAGTCGGGCTTCCTGCTCTCGGTGGCAAAGAACGCCGCCCTGCTGCACAAGAAGCGCGTCGCCATCTTCTCGCTGGAAATGTCCAACGAGCAGGTCGTCCAGCGCCTGCTGGCGCAGGAGACGGGCATCGATTCACAGCGCCTGCGCAATGGCAAACTCACCCAGGAGGAGTGGCCCCTGCTCACCCACGCCATCGAGGTGCTGGGCGATACCCAGATCTTCCTGGATGACACGCCGGCGATCACCCCGCTGGCGCTGCGTACCAAGTGCCGCCGCCTGCAGATGGAATTCGGCATCGACCTGGTCATCCTGGATTACATCCAGTTGATGGGCGGGGATACACGCACCGACAACCGCGTGCAGGAAGTCTCCTACATCTCGCGCAACCTCAAGGTGCTGGCGCGCGAACTGGATGTGCCCGTGCTTGCCGCCGCCCAACTCAGCCGCGCCGTGGAACAGCGCACCGACAAGCGCCCGGTGCTTTCGGACCTGCGCGAATCCGGCTCGCTGGAGCAGGATGCCGACATCGTCATGTTCATCTACCGCCCGGACCAGTACGAGAAGGATACCGTCAAGCAGAACGTGGCGGAGATCATCATCGCCAAGCACCGCAACGGTCCCACCGGTTCGGTCGAACTGGTCTTCATGAACCACCTGGCGAAGTTCGTGGATGCCGCCACGCGCCAGATCGATCTGAGCCAGATCTGATCCGCCCACCAGGCGCACAGCCGCAGGAGCAGACTTGTTCAAGGGCTTTAGCGAGGCTGAAACCTCCACCCCCATCCCTGACACCTTTTTCCGGCAGCTGCTGACCGCCACGCAGGATGCCCAGGAATTGCAGGTCATCCTGCACGCCCTGTGGTGCCTGGGGAACATGGAGGGACCCGTGCGCCTGCTGCGTGAGGCTGATTTCGCCGGCGTGGGCGCGGACCCTGGCGCGGGGCTGGCGAAAGCCGTTGCCCGCGGCGTGCTGCTGCGCGTGGAGCACGCCTCCGGCGCCTGTTTCCTGCTCAATTCGCCGCGCGGGCGCCAGGCCGCGGAAGCCCTGCAGGCGGGCAGGCTGGACCCCGCCGCGCCCGGCGCCGCTCTGCCGCCCGAGCGCGCCAACATCTTCAGCCTGTACGAGCAGAATATCGGACCGCTGACGCCGCTGATCGCGGACGCGCTGCGGGATGCCGAGCAGAGTTACCCGCCGGAGTGGGTGGTCGAAGCCCTCGACCTGGCGGTGAAAAAGAACCGGCGCAACTGGAAGTATGCCGAGGCGATCCTGCGCCGCTGGAAGGAAGAAGGTCATGCCAAGAAGCAAGTTGGACGAAACGCTCAAGAAGATGGCGACCGCTACATCGAAGGCGACTACGCCGACTACATCGAGCACTGAACCCGCCCCCAGCCTGGGCGCACCCGACTGCCCGCACTGCGCCGGTCTGGGTTACCTGCGGCGCGAAGCCGCCCCGGGTTCGCCCGATTTTGGGAAACTGGAGATCTGCACCTGCCGCCAGGGGGCGGTCATGCGCCAGGTGCGCACGCACCTCTACTCCCTGAGCCACCTGGACGAACTCAAGGGGCTCACCTTCGAGACCTTCCAGGCGCGCGGCCGCATCGGGCTGGGCGAACAGCAGGCGCGCTCGCTGGAGCGGGCGTTCAACACTGCCCGCCAGTTCGCCCAGTCGCTCAATGGCTGGCTGATGCTGCAGGGCGGGGTCGGGTGCGGCAAGACCCACCTGGCGGCTTCCATTGCCAACCACGCCGTCGGCATGGGCGTGCCCACGCTCTTCCTGACCGTTCCCGACCTGCTCGACCTGCTGCGCTTTGCCTTCGCGGCGGAGGATGTCACCTTCGAGCAGCGCTTCGAGCAGATCAGGTCCGCCGCCCTGTTGGTGCTGGATGACTTCGGCACCCAGTCTGCCACCGCCTGGGCGCAGGAAAAACTGTTCCAGATCATCAACTACCGCTATATCAACCACCTGCCGCTGGTGGTGACCACCAATGTCCCACTGGATGAGATCGAACCCCGCATCCGCTCGCGGCTGGCAGACCCGGAACTGGTGACCGTGGTGCGCATCCTGGCGCCCGATTACCGCCGCCCGACCGACGACAAGGGGCACCACGAACTCTCCTCGCTCGACCTTCTTTCCAAGTGCACCTTTGTCAGTTTCTCCCTGCGCCAGGACGAGAACCTGGATGGCGACAAGACCCGCTCGCTGGAAAAAACGCTCAAAGCCGCCATCGCTTACGCTGTCAAGCCCAGGGGCTGGATGCTGATCACCGGTCCCTATGGCAGCGGCAAGACCCACCTGGCGGCAGGCATTGCCAACGCCCGCACCGACCAGGGCGACCCGCCGCTGTTCGTGATGGTGCCCGACCTGCTCGACCACCTGCGTGCCACCTTCAGCCCCGCCTCCGGCACCAGTTACGACCGGCGCTTCGATGAGATCCGCACCGCCCCGCTGCTCATCCTGGACGACCTGGGCACGCAGTCGATGACCCCCTGGGTGCGCGAAAAACTCTACCAGTTGTTCAATCACCGCTACAACGCCGAACTGCCCACCGTCATCACCACGGCGGATACCCTGGACGAGATGGATGCCCGCATCCGCGCCCGCATGCTCGACGGGCGGTTGTGCACCATCTATGCCATCACCGCCCCGTCCTACCACGGCGGGCGCAAAAAGAAGAAAGACTAAGCGCGCGCCGGCGGCGCGCCCGCGGCGTGCTTATGCGGTTCATCCGGGCGGCAGGAACCCCTGCCGCCCGGTGTTGGTTAAGCCTTATTCCCCGTCCGCCTCGCTGTGATAGACCTCCTGCCGCTCGAAATAGGTCAGCAGGACGGTCGTGTTGTGGATCTCGGTACCCGCCGGGGCGCGGGTACTTTAATTTGCGGTTCTGTACACAATAAAGAGTATGAAAAAACCGAAAATTGCGATATAATAACTAATAAATTGTATTATTCTTCACAATCGCCCGTCAAAATACCAGACAGTGAATGGATCCATCTGTGAGGAGGCATGCATGCAACATAAAAAATTGATCTTCATGCTGGTGACCGCGGGGCTTGTACTGGTCGCCGGCACCGGCATCTGGCTGGCATCGGCACAGCCCGCCAGCGCCCAGTGCGGTTCGTCAGCATCATCATGCAAGAATTGCCACGAGGTGCAGAGCGTACTACCGGTCAACCAGGACGGAACGCCCTGGCACCAATCGCACGCCTTTGGTGATTTCTGCTACATCTGCCATGCCGGCAACAGCCAATCGCTGGTGGAAACCGAAGCCCACACCGGGATGGTGGCTCCGCTGGCGGATGTGGAGGCTTCCTGCCAGCAGTGCCATGTCAGCGACCTGGATGAGCGCGCCGCGGTGTACGCCTCGATCCTCGGGGTGGAGGTCGGTTCCGGCAGCGCGCCGGTCACCACCGACCCCGGCACAACGGCACCCGAAACCGGCGAGCCGCCCGTCGCCGCCCCGGCGGATACCACGCTGGATGTGGACGACCCGAACATCATCGATTACGTCGAGCGTTACGATGAGATCGTGCTGGGCAAGCGCCCGGTCAACTGGGGCAATGTCATCCTCATCGCCATGATCGCCATGCTGGCGCTTGGCGGAGGCGGTTTTGTCCTCGTCCACGAGAAACTGGTCAAGGTCTCCTTTGGCGACACACGCCGCGTGGAGAACGAATATCCCGCCGACCTGGTGGAGATGCTGCCGGCGCTTTCCGGGCTCAAGCCCCAGGCGCGCCGCTCGCTGCTGGGCATCCTGCGCAATCCCGGCAAGACCGAGAAGGTTCTCGGCTTGATCGACGAGATCGTCTCCGATACGAAAAGCGAGGAGTGAAACCATGAAATTCATCCTGAACTACATTCGCAAGGAAACCTGGTCGCCTTACGTGGCGGGGATCCTGCTCGGGCTGGTCGGCATCCTGGCTGTCTGGCTGAGCGACTCCCTGCTGGGTGCCTCCGGCGCGTTCGAGAACCTGGCGGGCATGCTCGGTCAGGCGGTCGCGCCGCAGGCGTTCGACAACGTGTACTTCAACTTCATCATGCCGCCTGGTTTCACCTACGGGGTGATCCTGGCGATCGGCATCTTCTTTGGCGGCATGATCGGCGCCGCCAGCAGCAAGACGCTCAAGTGGGGCAAAAAGGATGCCGCCAACAGCGACCCGCTCTGGAAGCGCACCTTCGGTCCGCAGGTCTGGAAGCGCTGGGTGCTGGCATTCTTCGGCGCCATCATCCTGGAATACGCCGCCGGCATCGCCGGGGGCTGCACCAGCGGGCTGGCGATCTCGGGCGGCATGCTGCTTGCGCCTGCTGCCTTCCTGTTCATCGCCGGGATGTTCGCCTCCGGCATCGTCACTGCCCTGATCATCTATCGGAAGAGGTACTAGAATGGCAACTTCCCTGATCGCCCTTTTCCTGGGTGTCTTCTTCGGCTTCTCGCTCAATAAAGCCGGGCTGACCAAGTACAACAAGATCGTCAATGTCTTCCGCTTCACCGATATGGCTGTGCTTCAGTTCATGATGACCGCCCTGGTGGTTTCCATGAGCGGGCTGTACATCCTGCGCGGTTTCGGCTTGATCACCTTCCCGAACATCCCCGGAACCTACATCGTCGGCAACCTGGTCGGCGGACTGATCTTCGGGGTGGGCATGGCGCTCACCGGGTACTGACCGGGCACCTGTGTCGCCGGGTCCGGCGAAGGAAAACTGGATTACATTGTCCCTGGTCTGCTTGGCTTTCTCACGGGTGCGGTCATCTTCGGTTTGACCTACGATAAGGTCATGCCGCAGGTCACCAAGTTGGCGAACATCGGCAACGTGGTCATCCCCGACCTGTGGAACCTGAATCCCTACCTGACCGTGCTTGCCTTTGCTCTCATGGCGCTGCTGCTCTTCTACCTCATCGACCGCGCCGGGATGAAGCGCAAGGACAAGGATCAGGAGTAAACCCCTGGTCTCCCCGGGGGGGACGGGGCGGATGCGTTCCGCCCTCCCGGCGTCTGGAATCAACTTCGTACTGGAGAGAACATGACCGATACGCTCTCAAGACGTGATTTTCTAAAACTGGGCGGAGCGGCGGCGACCGCGCTGGCGGTGGGCAGTTTTATCCCCCCGCGCGTGGCGCAAGCCGCCCGGGATGCCGGTCTGCTGACCGCCGAAGGCGATGGCGAGATCGCCAGCATGTGCGAGATGTGCGTCTGGCGCTGCGGCTTGCTCGCCAAGATCCGCGACGGGCGCGTGGTGAAACTGGAAGGCAACCCTGCCCATCCGCACTCGCGCGGCAACCTGTGCCCGCGCGGGCAGTCGGGCTTGATGAACACCTACGACCCCGACCGTGTGCTCACCCCGCTCATCCGGGTGGGCAAGCGCGGCGAAGGCAAGTTCCGCAAAGCCTCCTGGGAGGAAGCCCTCGACCTGACCGCCGGCAAGATGCTGGAGATCAAGGAAAAATACGGACCCGAGGCGATGGTTTTCTCCTCCACCCACAACCTCAGCCAGGTGCAGTTCGAGAACCTGCTCTACGGTTATGGCTCGCCCAATTACGGCACCCAGCGCAGTTTGTGCTTCAATGCCATGATCACCGCCTTCCTGCTGACCTACGGCATCGAGGAACCCGCCCGCAAGTACGACGACGTGGAGTTCATCCTGATGGTCGGGCGCAACATGATGGAAGCCATCTCGACCTCCGAGACCTCCGAACTCTCGCACGCCCTCGACCGCGGCGCCAAACTGGTCTATCTCGACCCGCGCTATACCAGGACCGCCGCCAAAGCCACCGAGTGGATCCCCATCCGCCCGGGCACCGATTCGGCTTTCCTGCTGGCGATGATCAACGTCATCGTGACCAACGAACTGGCGGACTGCGAGTTCGTCAAGCAGTATGTGGTCGGCTGTGACGACATCCAGTCGGTCATGCGCAAGTACACCCCGGCATGGGCAGAGACGATCACCGGTGTCCCTGCCGCCGACATCGACCGCATCGCCCGCGAATACGCCGCGGCAAAGCACAACGCCCTGGCGCACCCCGGCTGGCGCACCTCGAATTTCATCAACTCCTTCCAGACCGAGCGTGCCATCGCCACCCTGAACGCCCTGAGCGGCAATGTGCTCACCGCCGGAGGCTGTCTCACGGCGGATGTCGCCGAGGAGGGCGCCGGGCTGGGCAAACCCTCCCAGCCGTCCTACCCGCGCATTTCCGCCCCGCGGCTGGACGGCGCGCCGTGGAAATACCCGCTGGTGCCGCTTAAACTGGGCGTCTTCCAGGAACTGCGCGACGCCGTCGTCAGCGGCGAACCCTACCAGGCACACGGCTGGTTCATCGCCCGCCAGAACCCCATCCTGGCGCTGCCCGACCGCAACAAGACCCTGGCAGCCTTCGCCAAGATGGACTTCATTGCCACGGTGGATATCATCCTGAACGACACCGCCTGGTACTCGGATGTCGTCCTGCCTGAATCCTCCTACCTCGAACGCTACGACCCGCTGCTGCCCGTGGACGGCAAGGCGTACATCCGCCAGCCGGTCATCGAACCGCAGGGCGATACCCACTCGGCGCTCTGGATCTACAAGCAGCTGGGCGAGCGCCTGGGGCTGGGCGATTACTTCCAGTACGAAGATGAAGAGGATTACATCCGCCAGCAGCTCAAGCCGCTGGGCGTCAGCCTGGAGGAAGTGAAGGAAAAAGGCTACGCCGAGATGCCCGAGGAGGAGAAGAGTACCGAGATCACCTTCAACACGCCCTCCGGCAAGATCGAGATCTACTCCGAGACGCTCAAGAACGCCGGTTTCTCGCCCTGGCCCACCTGGGAGGAACCGCCCGCCCCCGCCGAGGGCGAGTTCTACCTGCTGACCGGCAAGGTTGCCCAGCATACCCAGTTCGGCACGCAGAACAACCAGTTGCTGCACAAGTATTCCGACGAACCCCGCCTGTGGATGAATGCCGCCACCGCGGCAGGCAAGGACCTGGCAGATGGCGACTGGGTGGAAGTCACCAGCAAGGTGGGCAAGGTGCATATCCAGTTGCTCGCCACCCAGGGCATCCGCCCGGACTGCGTCTATATGACGCCGGGGTACGGGCATCTTTCCAAGGGACTGACCACCGCCTTCGGCATCGGCGCCAGCGATTCGGTCCTGCATGAGACCTTCACCGACCCGATCAGCGGCGGGCAGGCGCTCAGCCAGACCTTCGTCACGGTCAGGAAGGCATAGAGGTGCATCGATGACCGAGATCAAACATCACGCCTACCTGTTCGACGCCGTCCGCTGCATTGCCTGCCGGGCTTGCATGGTGGCATGCAGCACCGAGAACAACATCGCCATGGACAAGACCCGCATCTGGCAGTCCGGTGTGGGGGTGAAAGGCGAGTTCCCCAACCTGCAGCGCGCCACCATGGTCTATCACTGCATGCACTGCGACCATCCCGATTGCCTCTCCGCCTGCCCGGT
>JBFYSG010000028.1:0-3213 GCA_041301835.1 Chloroflexota bacterium
CAGCGGTTGAGACGCTCGGCTCAACCACCGTCATCTGCTCGGACAAGACCGGAACCCTTACGCAAAATGAAATGACCGTCACCGAGCTGCGCACCCTCGGGGGAACCTATCCCGTCAGCGGAACAGGTTATGCCTCAAATGGGGAGATCGGTGGCGAGTGGCAGGTGGATAAAGCCCTGGTCGAAATGCTGCGAGCCGGGCTGTGGTGCAACGACAGCCAGGTGGTTGAAACCAAAGACCGTTGGAGTGTGACCGGCGACCCGACCGAAGGTGCTCTGATCGCCGTTGCGAATAAAGCAGGAATTGATCTACCATCAGCTTCCCGTCTGGACTCGATCCCTTTCGACTCGCAGCACCAATACATGGCCACCCTGCACGAGGGCGGGAGGGTCTATGTCAAAGGCGCAGCTGAGGTACTGCTCGAATACTGCAGCGGTGGTTTGGACAAGGCTGGACAGCCGGTCCTCTGCTCCGCGGACCGTTTCCGCGCCGACATGGAGGAGATGGCTTCGCGCGGGCTGCGTGTCCTGGCTTTTGCCCGGCTGGAGAAACCCGGGGCGACGAATCTCTCCTTCGAGGACATCCGGGGTCTGACCCTGCTCGGGTTGCAGGGGATGATCGACCCGCCACGTGCCGAGGCGATCGCGGCGGTGCGCGCCAGTCAACAGGCGGGCATCACCGTCAAGATGATCACCGGCGATCATGCCCTGACCGCTGCCGCCATCGGCCGCCAGATAGGCCTGTGCAGCGGGGACTGCGGTGAGGTTCTCACCGGCGCCGAGTTGGCAAAATTGACAGATGCCGGACTGATCGAGAAAGCGCAGCAGATCAACGTCTTCGCCCGCGTCGCCCCGGAACAGAAGCTGCGCCTGGTCCAGGCGCTGCAGGCGGGCGGCCATGTGGTAGCGATGACCGGGGACGGAGTTAATGACGCCCCTGCCCTCAAGCAATCCGACATCGGCGTGGCGATGGGCATTACCGGCACCGATGTCTCGAAGGAAGCCGCCGATATGATCCTGACCGACGACAACTTCGCCTCGATCGAGGCGGCAGTTGAGGAAGGCCGCGCCGTCTTCGACAACCTGACCAAGTTCATTGCCTGGACGCTGCCGACCAACCTGGGCGAAGGACTGGTCCTGCTGGCAGCCATCGTCGCCGGCGTGACCCTGCCCATCCTGCCGATCCAGATCCTGTGGATCAACATGGTCACAGCGGCGGTCCTGGGCACCACCCTGGCCCTCGAGCCGAAAGAAAGCGACATCATGCAGCGCAGTCCGCGCGACCCCAAGGCGCCCATCCTGAACATGACCCTGATCGGCCGCATCGTCCTGGTCGGCCTGATCATCTTGGGTGGTGCTTTCGGGCTGTTCGAGTACGAACTGGTCCGCGGCGCCTCGGTGACGGAAGCCCGCACGGTGGTGGTCAACGTGATCATCTTCGTTGAGATCCTCTACCTGTTCAACGCCCGTTCGCTGACCAAGTCCCCGTTCCAGCTGGGCTTCTTCTCCAACCCTTGGGCGATCGGCGGTGCAGTTTTGATGGTGCTGATCCAGATGCTCTTCACCTACGCCCCGTTCATGCAGCGTCTGTTTGGCAGCGCTCCGATGAGCCTGACCCTCTGGCTGGATGTGATCGCCGTCAGCCTGGCGGCGTTCTTCATCATTGAGGGTGAGAAGTGGGTGCGGCGGATACGGGCACGGCAGGCATAAACATCCAACACAAGGAGGGAAGAAATGTTGACCATTCTGCAGATCATCGCCGCGGCAGCCACGATATTGACCGGTCTGTTCGCCCTGCTGCGGCCCAACAGCATCACCGCATTCACCGGCATCCAGCCCGTGGGCGGGCGCGGCGTTACGGAAATCCGCGCCATCTTTGGTGCCCTGCTAATCGCACTAGGCGTCTATCCTCTGGTGACCGGTTCACAGGTCGCCTACGCCATGCTGGGCGTGTGTTACCTGACCATCGGCGCCGTGCGGCTGGTATCCATTTTCATCGACAAATCCAGCGTGAAATCCAACTGGATCAGCCTTGCAGTGGAGATCGTCCTGGGCGTGGTGCTGGTTCTGTAGCAGCAAAAAGTGCAGGTTAAAAATCGGAGTGTGACCTGCGAATTAATGCTGATCTTGCACTCCTCTGAAATAAAGTTAACACTTACCGCTTAAAATCCTGACTAAATCTATCCAAATACGGACATGGTCACGATTTTAGGAGGTAAAAGATGAAATGGTCCTGGAAGATCGCTCGTTTTGCCGGCATCGATGTTTACATTCACGCCACCTTTTTGTTGCTGATCGCCTTCTTCGGCCTCAGCTACTGGCAGCAGACCCGCACCGTGAGCGGCACACTGGAGGGCATCGCCTTCCTGCTGGTTCTGTTCCTGTCTGTCGTACTGCATGAATACGGCCACGCCCTGACCGCCCGCCGCTATGGCATCAAGACGCGTGACATCACCCTGCTGCCCATCGGCGGCGTTGCCCGCCTGGAGCGCATGCCCGAAAAACCCCTGCAGGAGTTATGGGTGGCCCTGGCTGGTCCGGCGGTCAACCTGGTCATCGCCGCCGTACTTTTCATCTACCTGATCGTCAGCAATACCTTCGTCCCGTTGACCGGCATGACCTTGACCGGCGGGTCGTTCATCGAACGGCTGCTCACCGTCAACCTGAGCCTGGTTCTGTTCAACCTGATCCCGGCCTTTCCAATGGACGGCGGGCGCGTCCTGCGGGCCCTGCTGGCACTGCGCCTGGACTACGTCCGGGCGACACAGATCGCCGCCACGGTCGGCCAGGGGCTGGCCTTCCTGTTTGGTATCATTGGCCTGTTCAGCAATCCCTTCCTGGTCTTCATTGCCCTGTTCGTTTGGATCGGCGCCCAGCAGGAGGCCAGCATGGTGCAGATGAAGTATGCCCTGGGAGGTATCCCGGTCCGCCAAGCGATGCAGACTGAGTTCACCCCCCTTGTTCCGGATGACCGCCTGCGCAAGGCGGTGGACCTTATCCTCTCCGGTGCCCAGCAGGACTTCCCGGTGCTGGATGGCGAGCGCGTGGTCGGCATCCTGACCCGCGCCGACCTGCTGGCTGCCCTCTCCCGCCAAAGCGAGGACTTGCGCGTCGATGCGGTCATGCGCCGCGACGTGGAACAGGTCCATCCCGGAGAGATGCTCGAGGCGGCTTTCACCCGTTTGCAAGCCTGCGGCTGTCACGTCTTCCCGGT
>JBFYSG010000030.1:0-4012 GCA_041301835.1 Chloroflexota bacterium
GCCGGCGGCATGCATCCCGCTGACCCCGACCCTGCCCGCCGCCACCGCCGCGCTGGATGCACCCAGCCTCACGTGGACGGAGACTCTGCCCGCGCCGACTGCCAGCGAAACCCCCACCATCCCCTTCGTGGAGCCCTTCCCGCTCCAGTCCGATACCCCCGTCCTCACCGCCACCCCCGGCTTGCTCCTGCCGACCCTGGCGCACCCCACCGCCTCTGCCACCAGCCTGCCCCAACCGGACGCCCGCACCGCCGCCATCCAGTTCTATGCCCCGGGACCGATGTCCTCGGTCACCTCGCCGCTCCACTTCTACGGCTACGCCGTCCCCGGCGACGACAACAAGGGCTTGCTCACCCTGCACGGCGAGGACGGCTCCCTGCTGGCGGACGAGCTCCTGCAGTTGAACACCTCCTACAAGTGGGCGTACTTCAACTGGAGCGTGGACTTCGAGCCCCGCGCCGCCGCCGAGTTCGGGCGCCTCAGCCTGACCACCTTCGACCAGTACGGGCGCATCACCGCCGTGCAGTCGGTGCCCCTGCTGCTGTTGGATTCGGGCATCGAGATCATCAACCCGCCCGGCGAGCTGGCGGAACGCTGCACCGTGACCTCCCCGCTGCCCGGCGAGCGCATCAGCGGCGGCACGGTCATCGTCTCGGGCGAGTTCCAGCCCTACAACAGCCTGCCGCTGATCGTTGAACTGCTGAACCGCGCAGGCGTCAGCGTCGGTTCGCAGCTGGTGGCGGTCCTGCCCGGGCAGGAGGGCGTGCGCGTCGCCTTCACCGTGCAGATCCCCTACTCGGTGACCGAATACACCTCCGTCCGGCTCACCCTGCGCCAGCCGGATGAGCGCATCGGCGGCACCTTCTACCTCTCCAGCCAGGAGATCAACCTTAATCCTTGACGCCCTCCCCTGGTGGGTGTACAATACCCGCTCGCTCCTGCCGCCGGAAACGGCGCACCACACGCGGGGTAGAGCAGTGGCAGCTCGTCAGGCTCATAACCTGGAGGTCGCTGGTTCAAATCCAGCCCCCGCAACTAAAAAAACACCTGTAAAGGTGTTTTTTTCTTTTAGGTCGCTGATGTTCCCCCCAGGGGGATGCTGCGCGGTAAATCCAGCCCCCGCAACTTGATTTAAGCACCTGAAAATGGGTGCCTTTTTCTTAAATATAGTTCACCCCTGCCAACCTGCTCGAATTCCTGAACAACCTGCACAAAGAGTACGTGCCGTGCCGTATCGCTGGCAGGGAGGAGCGCATCAACTTGCCCAGGACATCCGCGGAGCACCCCTGGTAGTAAATGTTTTCTTCGCCTAGGGACTCATCAGTTGTATCGAATCCCTGATCGACCTGATGTTTTGTTGTGTAACAGGCTCGAATGCACCCATAAAAGTATGGAATTGGAATGTGATCGTCCAGGGTTCAACGATGAAGAAAATGAGAGAGATATCCTGACTGATCTTTGTGCCATAATTCATAAAATACGTTCTCATGTCCATGAATGCCACGGGGGTATGGAAAGCATTACTGACTTTGCCATAGTTGCTGATCGTGTAATTTTCACGTTCTGTGTATTCTGCCACCCTCGCAGAAAGGATGACATCCAGTGTTTCTGTGGCAGGCATGATGATGACATTTATATAAGCCAAATTTCCTTGGGATTCCCAATCATTGCTTGCATGTAAAAACATTTGACCCTCAGGACCAGTTTTGTCCCATTCATCGAAAGGAGGAAGATCATCATACATTTCGATCCTTCCCCATCCTTCCGGCATTATGAATTGAAAACCGAATTGAGGAACGATCACCAGCGATGATCCATCTTCCAGAGGAGTGACAAGAAAGGGGATACTCGTTGGACTTGGTGTGATGGTGGGTGAGGGACTGGCTGTTGGCGAGGCTGTGGGTGTCGCCGGAGCAGTCATCGTGGGGATTACCGTCTCGGTTGGTCCGAAAATGCTCGTGATCTGTGGCGGGAGCGAGCATGCCAGGACGAAGATGAGCATAACGGTCATGATGAGCATCCTTCTGTTCTTGGTTAACATTTATTACGCTCCTTCAAGGCTGTTCAGAATATCTATGGATGCTGAGAAAGCGACAGACCAGTGATCGGGCTTTCGTTCTAATGCCTGCCTGTGTTCATCCCAACGACTGTTGATCTCTTCAAAGTTTATTATGGCACATAACCTGCTGTGTGCCAATTGATACAACCGATCATTCCCTCCACTTCCCGAATCGCTGATGTTCCCCCACGGGGATGCTGCACGATAAACCCAGCCCCCGCAACGCACGAACAGCACCCGCAAGGGTGCTGTTTTCTCTTCCATCCTCGCTTGCTTCACTGACAAGAATGTCAGGCACGTTCAGCATGGATTGCGCGATAATATCGTAAAATATTCCCAGCACCCGCGTTGCATCTGCGCCATTCCCCATGATCCCTTAACACAAGAGCTGGAGCCAATATGAAAAACCGACATTGGGTCAGACCACTGCTTGCATTGATCTTCATCGCCGGCTGGCTCGGCGGCTGCAGCGGACCGGCGGATGGATCCGACCAGGCACTTGGTTCCCTTTCCACGCCGCCAGGCTCGTTTCCGACCGTTCGCGTTCGATCCTGCATGAAACAGCGATCTGCCAGCCGTACTGAATAATGGAGGTTGGAATGCCAATAAACGTGAAGATAATCACGACGAACGACTTCATCAGAACGACTGCCACGGGCGTTTTGGACATTGCGTCCAGCAAACAAGCCATCCTGGACATCGCCGCTCAGATCACCCAACCTGGCGAATACGAACTATTACTGGATACCCGTACAGCAGAATCGGTGCTATCCACGAATGACCTTTATCAGTTGGGTGAGGCACTGTCAAGCCACCCTGCTCTCCGGCGCAGCAGGATCGCCATTCTTGGACCGGCGCTAAGGGCGGAGGACATGGGCTTCCTCGAAACCGTTGCTGTTAATCGCGGTGTCGCCATCAAAGTATTTACGGTCTTTGAGCAAGCCATCTCCTGGCTTATCATGCAGGAGAAGACACCCTGACTGCCTATCGCTGAGTAGTGATAAAGATCACTTTCCGTGACCGCAGGACTGCCGTTATACTATCCATGCATCAACACATCATCACGGAGGCGGCTATGAAACGAACACGGCACCTGCTCCTCATTGGCATCCTGCTTGCGCTCTTCCTGCTGTCGGCATGTGAGGTTGCCACCCCAACACCGGATTACTGCCTGCCCGCGGACCTGACCGCGCCGGCGATCCTCGTCGGCACCGGACCCTCCCAGTCCGGCGTTACCGCTGACCTGACCCCCGATCTCCCCTGGACAGCCGCCTACGATTGTGTCATCGACGGTTACCGGGTGGAGGTGGCGCCGGACGGGGATTTCGCCTCCCCCGCGCTCGTCATCGGTCAGGCGGGACCCACCGCCCAATCCTGGGCGCCCACTAGTGACCTGGAACCGGCTACCTCCTACCAGTGGCGGGTGGCGGCGGTCGCGGATGGTGCCATCGGCGCCTACAGCGTCGTCCGCTATTTCTTCACCGGACCCGCCTGCCTGGACTCGCAGCGCTGGGCGGTGACGCTCGACTCCCCGGCTCTGGGCGCGATAGTTGCAGATGACAATCCAATCCTGGAATGGTCCTACCCGGATGACACGTGTACGCCTGAAGGCTACCTGTTCACCGTGCAGGAACAGCCCGCCGGGACGGTCGCCCTCAGCGGTCAGAGCGGACCGATCACCTCATTTGGGACCGGCATTTCCTACCTGCACGATTGCACCCGTTACCAGTGGTGGATCCAGCCTGTAATCGATGGGCAAGCCAGCGAGACCTACACGCCCTGGTCATTTGTCACCGATTTCAGCGGCGCCTGCCCCGGTGCGCCGTGCGACGCCTCCTCCCTGGTCGCGCCGACCCCGCTCTCCCCGCCGGATGGCGCATCCTGGGCTGGCACCTTCCCGGTCGTCACCTGGGACTATGCCTACCCCGCCTGCATGCCAGGGCTGATCTACCA
>JBFYSG010000032.1:0-2935 GCA_041301835.1 Chloroflexota bacterium
AAGTGCCCCCGGGCGAGCCGCCCAGCCTGGTGAAGCCCCCGGCGGGCTGCCGCTTCCACCCGCGCTGTGCGCGCATCATCCAGGGCACCTGCGACGTGCAGGACCCGCCCGAGTTCGAACCCGAACCCGGACACCAGGTGCAGTGCTGGTTGTACCAATGAACCTGGAAGACGAAAAACTACCCCTGCGGCTCATCCTGATCGGCTTTGTGCTGGTGACAGCCGGGATGGTGCTGCCCTTCCTGATGGTGCTGAGGGTCCTGGAATCCACCTTCTTTTTGAATTTCCTTGCCTTCGGCGCTTCGGTTGCCGGGTTATTCCTGGGCATCATCGGCGGTTCCATGTATGTGAAGTTGAGCCAGAAGAAGAAAAAAGCAAAATAGACCCGTGCCTGCCAGCCTGCCCTGCCTGACCGCAGGGCAGGTTTTTATTTGGGAATGTGTTAGAATTCAAAGACCGAATTCTTGTGGACGGTGCATCCATGGCATCCTATCGCATCATAATCGTGGACGATCAGCGTGAGATCAGCCGCCTGCTGCGCTCTGCGCTGGAAACGCTGGAACAGGAGATCGAAGTGGTCGAGATCCCCTCCGGCGAGGAAGCCATCCTGGACTGCTCGCACAACCGCGTCGACCTGCTGGTGGCAGATTACCGCCTGCCGGGCATGACCGGTCTCGACCTGATGAAGAAGGTGCGGAACACCAACCCGGACCTGAAGGTCATCCTCATCACCGGGCAGTCGGACCCCAAGGTGCGCAAGATGGTCTCGGATGCCGGCGCGGATGCCTTTTTCATCAAGCCGATCCCGATGGCGGAATTCCTGGATTCGGTCGAACGCCATCTCGGGATGGTGGAGACCTTCCTGCCGCCGGAACCCATCCTGGCGGAGGGCACAGGCGGGGGCGCCCGCCGCTCGCTGCCTGACCTGCTCTCCGGTCTGCGGCAGGAGACCCAAGCCAGCGCGGTGCTGCTGTTGAACGATTCGGGGCACGTGCTGGCACGCGCCGGTGACCTTCCGGATGTCAACGATGAGGTCTCCCTGCTCTCCTCGCTGCTATCGATCTTCAGTGCCGGGCAGAAGATCTCCCGCCTGCTGGCGCAGAAGAAGTTCTCGGGCTGGTCCATCTTCAACGGGGGTGATTACGACCTGATCTTTACCCCCACCAGCGAAGGTTATGCCATTTTGACCATCGGGCAGGGGCTGGCAGCCAACGAGCGCGCCCTCAAGAATGTGAGCATCATCGCCGAGGTGCGCGCCCCCATCGATAACGCCCTGCGCGAGAAGATCGAGCCGCTGGTGGCGATCAAATCCCCCCGCCAGGCGCCGGCGGAAGCGGCAGAAGCCAGCGGGAAGGAGATGGAGCCCCTGCTCAAGGAATCCAAGAAGAAACTCAAACCTGCCGAGGTGGATGAATTCTGGAATAAAGCCGCCCGGAAGCACAAGGCACCTGCCAAGCCCGACATGCTTTCGTATGACCAAGCCAAGCAATTGGGATTGACCCCGGAAGAAAAGGGTTGAACTTGTCCCGCTGTCGGGGCTGTGATACAATTGCGCCCGCTCTGGGGTGTGGTGCAACGGCAGCACATCAGCCTTTGGAGCTGAGTATCTTGGTTCGAATCCAGGCGCCCCAGCCTGACTCCCGCAGGGAGGCTCTCAACCCTGACCCAGGCTTTGCGCCCCCCGGTGCAAAGCTTTTTCCTTCCCCCGCCATCACAGTCCAGCGCAGCATGACCACCCCGGGATGGAATCGGATCGAGACGCAGCGACCCGCACGCCCGGGTCTTGTGGAGGAGTAACTATGAAGATCACGCCCCTCTTGCTTGCCGCCGGACTCGGCACGCGCATGAAGTCCAGCCAGCCCAAGGTGCTGCATGCCCTCTGCGGTCAGCCGATGCTCGCCTATGCCCTGGCTGCGGTCCAGCCTGCCTGCACCGAAAAACCGGTCGTGGTCATCGGGCATGCCGCCGAAGCCGTGCGGTCCTTCCTGGGCGATGCCGCCCGCTGCGTGGTGCAGGAACCGTTGCTGGGCACGGGGCACGCCGTCCTGCAGGCTGAAGCCCTGCTGAAGGACGCCTCGGACCTGGTGCTGGTGACCTACGCCGACATGCCCCTGCTGCAGGCTGAAACCCTGACCCGCCTGGTGGATGCCCAGCGCACCAACCCGGGGGCGTTGAGCATGCTGACGGTGCAGGCGCCTGACCCGCGCGGTTTTGGGCGCGTGCTGCGGGATGCCGCCGGTGCCGTGCAGGCGATCATCGAAGAAGCCGCCGCCACGCCCGAACAGCTCCGCATCCGTGAGTTGAACGTGGGCGCCTACTGTTTCCGCTCCGAGTGGCTCTGGCAGGCTTTGCACCGCATCCCGGTCTCAAAGAAAGGGGAGTATTACCTGACCGACCTGGTTGCCCTGGCGGTGGGCGCCGGTCTGGCGGTGCAGACCATCCAGGTCGAAGACACCGGGGAGATCATCGGCATCAATACGCGCCTGCACCTGGCAGAGGCAGAGGCGGTCATGCGCAGGCGCATCAACACCGCCCACATGCTTGCAGGCGTGACCATGATCGACCCGCAGGCTGTCTACATCCATGCCGGGGTGCGCATCGGGCGCGATACGATCATCCACCCGGGCACCTGCCTGGAAGGCAGCACGACCATCGGCGAGGGCTGTGTGCTGGGTCCCGAAACGCTGGTGCGTGATTCGAGCATCGGCGCTGGCTGCAAGGTCTTCAAGTCGGTGGTCGAGAGCGCCCGCGTGGATGAGGGCGTGGACATCGGTCCCTATGCCCACCTGCGCAAGGGCGCGCACCTGTGCGCCGGGGTGCACATGGGGAACTTCGGCGAGGTCAAGGATTCGACCCTCGGACCCGGCACCAAGATGGGTCATTTTTCCTACATTGGCAACGCCGTCATCGGCGGCGAGGTCAACATTGGCGCCGGA
>JBFYSG010000034.1:0-11694 GCA_041301835.1 Chloroflexota bacterium
CGAAGCCGTCTTCGAATCCATCTTTTTGACGCTCGCCGAATTCATCGGCTCGGCTTTCTCCGCCCTGGGGTCCCTGGCGCTGCTCTTCACGCTGCTCGAGCGGGTGCTGCCTGACATCAACATAGATAACAAGGACTGGGATCCGCGCAAACTGCCGCATGCCACCACCCGCAACCGCATCGAAATCGGCTCGACCGTGGTGAACCTGTTCGCCAGCACGATCGGCATCATCGTGTTCAATTTCTTCCCTCACCTGGTAACCCTTGGTTATCGCTCCGGCGGGATCTGGTTGCTGGGCACCGGTCCGTCCAGCGAGCCTGGCGCCTGGTCTGGCACGATCCTCTCACCGGCTTTCTTCGATTACCTACCCGCCATGACCATCCTGTGGGGTCTGACCATCCTGCTCGACCTGGGCTTGCTGGTGCGCGGACGCTGGGAGAGCTGGAGCCGCTGGACCGCATTGGGCTTGAACGTCATGGGCATCGCCCTGGCAGTCATCCTGCTGTCAGCGCCGGCGCTGGTGGATCTGAACGCCGGGAGGCTGGTCACCGCCGGGCTTATCGATAGTATAACCGCCGGGCTGTTGGAGAACCTGGCACGACAGGGGGTCATCCTGGCGCTGGCCATCGCCATCATCGCCCAGGCGGTCGAATCCATCCGCCTGCTGGTGCGCCTGACGGGTAAAGGACTGACCCCGGCGTTGGACAAGTTCGCCCACCTGTAGCACCCCGCCCGTTATCCTGATGGTTCCCACCGGCATCACCTGCACATGGGTGATGCCGGTCCGTTCCTGCCGGGCATGCAGGAAAAATGGTTATAATTAAGCGCAACCATCCGAAACGCCGAGGTAGCCATGCGAAAAACCTTTGAGATCGAGATCCAGGAACTGCGCGATGAGATGCTCCTGCTGGGCAACATGGTCGAGCAAGCCATCCTGCATTCCGTACACGCCTTGAAAACACGCGATATCGAAGCCTCGCGGCGCATCTACGAGATGGACAACCAGATCAACGCCAAGCGCTACGCCCTGGAGGAGAAGGTGATGGTGTGCATCGCCACCCAGCAGCCGGCGGCGCGCGACCTGCGCCTGCTGGCATCCATCCTGGAGGTTTCGGGGGAACTGGAGCGCATGGGCGACTATGCCAAGGGCATCGCCACGGTGAACATACGCATGGGGAACCAGCCGCTGTTAAAACCGCTTATCGACATCCCGCGCATGGCAGAGAAGGCGGCGGACATGCTCCACCGTTCCGTGGCGGCTTTTGTCAGCGAGGACGCCGAAGCGGCGCGGCTCATCCCGGCGGAGGATGATGAGATCGATGAGCTGTACACCCAGGTGTACCGCGAATTAATGACTTACGTGATGGCGGATGCCAAATCGATCGAGCGCGCCAACTGGCTCCTGTGGGTGGCGCACAACCTGGAGCGCGTCGCCGACCGGGTCACCAACATCTGCGAGCGGACGATCTTCATTGCCACGGGGGAGTTGAAGGAGATCGATTCTTCAGACGACGAGAAAAGGAAATTCGGGGGCTGACCGCCCCCCTGGTCAAAATAAGAACGGGCTTCCTGGTGAAGCCCGTTTTTTGATGATCCTCCGACCTCGGAAGGAAGGTTGTCCACCAACGCAGCCGCATCGGGATGGCATGGTCCTTTAGAGAAATAATAGAATAGAAAGGCAGGCTCCGCAAAGGACAACCCACAGAATATCCACTTTCAGGAGCAATGCCGCCAGCGAACCCGCCGCGAGCAGGGCGTGCGCCAGGTCCCAGTGAAGGTTCAGGGCAAAGCGGAAGGTGACAGTCACCAGTAATCCCACAAAGGAACACAGCACGCCTGCCACGGCCTTTTGGAACAGGGGGGAATGGCGCAGATGCTCAAAATAGGGAGCGATGCCCACGACCAACAGGAAGGACGGCAGGAAGATGCTGACCGTTGCCACCAGGCTTCCCGGCAAGCCGGCGAGCAGGAAACCGACGAATGTGGCGGTGATCACGATCGGACCAGGCGTCACCTGACCCAGGACGATGCCATCCATCAGGGTCAGGCTGTCCAGCCAGCCGCGTGTTTCGACGATCTCGTGGTACATCAAGGGAACCGAGGCATAACCACCGCCAAAGGCGGTCAAATCGATGCGGAAGAAGAGCAGGGAGAGATCGAAGAGTTGCCTGCGGAAGGCGAACAGGACCAGCAAGCCCAGCGCATACAGGGCAAGCATACCCAGCACAGCCACCCAGGTGGATGGGAACCTCACCGTGGATGGAGGCGCTGCGGATGTCCCCGTCTGCCGGAGCAGGACCAGGCTGACACACACAGCCGCCAGCAGGACCAGGAGCGGGTTGATATCCAAGGCAAACAAGAGGGCAGATAGGAGCGCAATGCCTGCATGGCTCCATTTTTTCAACGTTGCCCGTCCAAACATCAGGGCAGCATTGGCGACCACCGCCACGATGATGGCTTGCAAGCCGCTGAACGCGGCGGCGACCCCCGGCAGGGATCGCGTGTTGGCATACAGCGCCGCGAACGACAGCATGAGCAGGAAGGCAGGCAAGCCAAAACCTAGGAAACTCAACAGCGCGCCGCGCACGCCCCGCGCTCTCAGACCCGCATAGGCGACAACCTGTATGGCGGTTGCGCCGGGGATCACCTGGCAGAGCGCCACGCCGTCCTTGAACTCCTCCGCGGTCAACCAGCCTTTCTGCTCGACAACGAGTTTGCGAACATAAGCCACCATGCCGGGTCCGCCAAAGGCGGTCAGACCCAGGCGGAAGAAAGACAGGAACAATTGTGCCAGGGTGGGTCGGGGGACGGAAACCTGAGGCGTGGGAACGCTCATTTTAAGAGGGGTTGGAACATCCATACCAGCGCGATGCCGCCTAAAGCCTGGTCGGGTCGCTACCGGATCAATGCTTCGTGCAGTACCCTAGGGAGCAGAGAACCAGGGTCCCATCGTGACCGCAAAGTTGTGGTAGTTATCGGCTCCCCAGGCGGTGCCGTCGATGGAATCGCCAGTCGGGGCGCCGTTTTCGTCCAGGCGGAAGAAGATCGGGATACCCATGAAGTCGAAACCGGTCTCCTGCATGGTCCAACCCCACTCATCCACATCCGCCACCAGCAGGTACACGCCGTCCAATGCCGCTACCATCTCGGGATTTTGATCAGCCAGACCGGCTGATATCATCCGGCAGGATGGTCACCACGTGGCAGTGAACTCAACGAACAAGCGCTGATCGCGGGCGCGTGCTGCGGGCGCCTGGTCCTGCAGTTGGTCGGGCAGGGTGCCATCTTCAGGGTGGAGATGGATGACGGTGTAATTGACCTCCACCACCGGCTGGGGTTCATCCACCTCGCTCGTGGGCGTGGCTGAGGTGAGCACCGGCAGGGATGGGCAGGCACATGCCAGCAGGAGCACGGCGGTAAAGCCTAACCAGGCTTTTTTCATGGACTCAGGACCTCCCCGGCACGCGGGATGCGCACCGTGATCAATTCGCCCACCGCCGGCGCAAAACAGGTGCCGGAACGGCAAGCCATATAGGTGATGGCGACCTGCGCCTCGATCCAGCCTTCGCCCGGGGGCAGGTGCACCGGCTGGCGCAGGCTGACCGCCCCTTCTGGATAGACCAGCAGGGCGGGGTTGTCCTCGTCCACCTGCGACGGGATGGAGGCGCTCAGTTCGCCTGCCGACTCGAGCGCCGAGCCAGGGACAAGTTCCAGCAGGGTCGGGCGCCCCAACCCATCCACCCCGCCCGGTGGCAGATCCTTGCTGTACAGGTGGCAGCCGGCTTCGGGCGTGAAGGTGGCTTCCAACCAGACGGTTCCGTCTTCCTGCCAGGCGAGGAAGATCTCCACCTCGACATGGCTGGCGGCATGGGATGCAAGCAAGAGCGGTGTAACCGGCGCAGCCCCACCGCATGCGGTGAGCAGGAACAGGGAGAGCAGCGCCGGCGCGGCGGTGGCTCTCATACGTCAAAATACAGCGACATCTCGTAGGGATGCGGGCGGTTGCGCACGGCAAAATACTCCTGGTTGCGCTTGTAGTCCACCCACTGGTTGATGAGTTCCTCGCTGAACACCCCGCCCTGCGTCAGGAAGGCATGGTCTGCCTCCAGGGCTTTCAGGGCTTCGTTGAGCGAGGCGGGCAGCGACTTGATGGTGTTGCGCTGTTCATCACTCCAGGCGAAGACATTCTGGTCGATGGGACCGAAGCCGTGGGCGGTCGGGTCGATCTGGTTGCGGATGCCATCCAGCCCCGCCATGAGCATGGCAGCCAGCATCAGGTAGATGTTGCCGCTGGCATCCGGCGGGCGGAACTCCACCCGGGCGGTTTCAGGCTGGGAGGCATACTTGGGAATGCGCACCGCCGCGCTGCGGTTGCCCAGCGAAAAGAAGGCGTTGACCGGGGCTTCATAGCCCGGCACCAGGCGGCGGTACAAGTTGGTGCTCGGGTTCGTCAGCGCCAGCAGCGCCGGTCCGTGCGCCAGCAATCCGCCGATGTAATACAGCCCCAGGCGCGAGATGCAGCCGTAACCCGCAGCATCGTAGAACAGGTTCTTCTTTTTCTTGAAGAGGTGCTGGTGGAAGTGCATCCCCGAGCCTGCCTCGCCGAAGAGCGGCTTGGGCATGAAGGTGGCGGTCTGCCCGGCGGCGTGGGCGGTCATCTTGGTGACATACTTGATGATCATGCCCGCATCGCCCGACTGCACCAGCCCCATCATGGGGGTCTCGATCTCGCACTGACCCGGTCCGCCCACCTCGTGATGGTGATACTTGACCGGTACGCCCATCTTTTCCAGGTGGCTGGCGATCTGCGTGCGCAGTTTATAGAGCGCATCCTTGGGTGGGATGGCATGGTAACCCCCGTGCGGCGGGATGTAATGCCCGTGTCCGCCCTGGGCGCTGTTCCAATCCGCCTCGGCACTGTCGATGACATAATAGGCACGGTTGATGCCGTACTCGTAGGTCACCCGGTCGAAGATGTAGAATTCGAACTCCGGTCCCCAGCGGCTTTCGTCCGCCAGCCCGCTGGATCTCATCTGTTCCTCGGCGCGGATGGCGATGTTGCGCGGGTCGTTCTCAAAGATGGCGTGTGTATCCGCTTCCAGCGTGGTGCAGATGAAGGAGAGCGTCGGTGTTTCCCAGAAGGGGTCCATGAAGCCGGTACCCAGGTCGGGAACCAGCACCATGTCGCCCGCCTTGACCGATTTCAGCCCCACCGCCGAACCGTCGAAGCCGATGCCCTGCGCCATGATCTCCGCCTCGAACTGCCCGGCAGGGATGGTCAGGTGGTGCCAGCGCCCCCACAGGTCGCAGAATTTCAGGTCGATCATCTCGACCTGGTAATCACGGACATACTTGTGAGCCTGCTCAAAGGTCTGGAACATGTGCCTCCACGCCAAAGAAATGGTCTGTCAATGGTAAACCAATTGGAGCTGGTGCGGGTAGTGCCGAACATCCTGCGCCGGGGCGCGGGTCATCCCTGGCAGGGTCGGCGGGGATCCCACCCGCACGGATGTGTAGACGTCTTCACCGGGCAGGCAGGCTGCCGTTTGCATGGCGGTTCGATCGCATGTGTGATCGGATCAGGGCTGATCGCCAAAGAACAATTCCCACCAGATGCGCCACTTGGGCACGTCTTCCTCCCCGCTGCCGGGGGCGGTGGCGGTTGGTGCTGCCGGCGTGCCCACCGGCACGATCTCCACCAGGTGTTCGCCGGGTTTGATCCACTTGCCGTCCTCATACGCCCACTGATCCACTGCGGCGTCCGAGGTGGCATAGGCAACCTGGGTGATCAATCTCACCTGGGTTGCCATGACCGAGGTGGCTTCAGCGGCAACGGATTCCAGCTGGCTATCCAGCCGGTCCATTCTCTCAAGCCGGCTGCTGAGATCCATCAGCAGGATCACGACCAGGACCATGCCCAGGATGAAAACAAGGTTGCGCCACTTGAACTTCATGCAGGTATCTTACCCTGTCCTTTTCGCTTTGACAAGCGTAGCAGGCAACAAAAAAACCCGCTGGAAAGCGGGTTTCCCTGTGCCGAAGGAGGGACTTGAACCCTCACGACCTTGCGGCCACCAAGCCCTGAACCTGGCGCGTCTGCCAGTTCCGCCACTTCGGCAAGTAAAAAACGTGCGGGGTGAATTTTATCTGAATCCGTGATTTTGTCAACCGGGAATTCTAACTCGAGATGTATTCCCGCAGGTTATGTTCCACGGCATAGGCGGCGGCTTCGGCGCGGTTATTGACACCCAGCTTGGAGAGGATGCTGGAGACATAGTTGCGCACGGTGCCTTCGCCCAGGAAGAGCGCCTTGGCGATCTCGCGGTTGGTCTTGCCCTCCGAGACGAGCAGCAGGACGTGTTTTTCCTGCTGGCTGAGATGGGTGAAGGCGGAGGCTTCCTCCTCCTTCACCGCCCGGCGCACTTCCTGGAATACGCGCTGGGTGACCGCCGGGTCGAGCTGGGCTTCGCCGCGCCCCACCGCTTCCAGGGCGCGCACCAGGTCATCGCCGCCGATCTGCTTCAACATGTACCCGGAGGCGCCGGCGCGGATGGCGGAAAAGAGCATCTCATCCTCGGCGTACGAGGTGAGCATGATGACGCGCGTCTCGGGAAAGCGGCTGGTGATCTCCTCGCAGGCTTCGATGCCCGATGTGCCGGGCAGGCGGATGTCCATCACGACCACATCGGGATGGTAATCGCTGACCATCTCCAGCGCTTCGCGGGCGTTGGATGCCTCGCCGATGACATCGAACTGCGGATGCCGTTCAAGTAATGCTTTCAACCCCAGTCGCACCACCTCATGATCATCTACCAATAAAACTCGTTGCTTTGACATGCTGGTTGGACCTCCGGAGAGAGTATATTCGAGTCTGGGTGCCTTGACAAGCAATAAAATCCTGCCTCCCGCCATCCGGGCGTCTAGAAACCCGCCTGGTAGTTGATGGCGCTGAAGCGGCTGAGTTTATCCCAGCGGTGGGTGGCGATGATCTGGCGAACGGTACCGGTAAGACCCCGCACCACCACGCTGTCGGTGCGGGCGCCGTTGCCAAAATACTTGACACCATCCAGGAACTCGCCATCGGTAATGCCGGTGGCGGCAAAGAAGACATCGTCCGAAGCCACCAGGTCGTCCATGGTGATCACTTTTTTAAAATCGTAGCCCATTTCCTGCCCGCGGCGCAGTTCCGAATCGTTACGGGCAAAGAGTTTGCCCTGGATCTCCCCGCCCATGGCACGCAGAGCGCAGGCGGCGAGCACGCCTTCGGGTGTGCCGCCAATGCCCAGCAGGGCATCGATGCCGGAGTCGGGCCAGGAGGTCATCAGCGCGCCAGCAACATCCCCATCCGGGATGAGACGGATGCGCGCGCCCGCCTTACGGACCTCGGCAATGAGCTCATCGTGGCGCGGGCGGTCGAGGATGACGATGGTCAGGTCTTCCACCTTCTTGCCGGAAACTTCCGCCATGGCATTCAGGTTCTCGGTGGCACTCGCCTCGATGTTGACTGCGCCCTTCAAGGCGGGACCGACCGCGATCTTGTGCATGTACAGGTACGGTCCGGGATCGAACATGGTGCCGCGCGGCGCCAGCGCCACGGTGGCGATGGCATTGTACGTGCCGTTGGAGAGCGGGCGGGTGCCGTCGATGGGATCGATGGCGATGTCCATTTCAGGTCCATCGCCTGTGCCGACGCGCTCGCCGTTGATCAGCATGGGGGCTTCATCCTTCTCACCCTCGCCGATGATGATGACGGCATTCATGGCGATGGAGTTAAGCACGACACGCATGGCATCCACGGCGGCGCGGTCGGCTGCGATCTTGTCACCGCGTCCCATGAAACGACCCGCCGAAAGTGCCGCGGCTTCGGTCACGCGCACCAATTCCAGCGCAAGGTTGCGTGTCGGTTCGGATGTCATCGCGGACCTCCTATAAGATGAACCAGGTGATCAGGTAAAAACCGATGGCGGCGCCCCACAGCCACGAGTCGATGCGGTCAAAGATGCCGCCGTGACCCGGCATGATGCTGCCGGAATCCTTCACCCCGGCATAACGCTTGATCATGCTCTCGCCCAGGTCGCCCAGGGTGGTCAGGGTGGACAGGGCGAACCCGAGCACGAGGCTCTTCCAAATGGGCACGGCAGGTCCGCCCAGGCTGGCAAGCAGCAGCGAAAGTCCGACCGTCCCCAGGGTGCCGAAGATCACGCCGCCCCAATAGCCTTCCCAGGTCTTCCGTGGGCTCAGCCGGGGGCACAGCCTGTGCCTGCCAAAGCGTACACCGATGAAATAAGCGAAGGAATCCGCCAGCCAGACCGCCGGCAGGACCAGGAAGAACCACCAGAGGCCGGATTCGAGGTTGCGCAGGGTGATCAGGTAGGACCCGATCCAGCCCAGGTAGATCATCCCGCTCACGCTGACGGCAAAATCAACGCTTGCCGGGTCGCGGCCGCGCTCGTAATCGATGAGATGCCAGGTCATGAGCGCCAGCACCAGCAGGCTGAGCACCCCCGGGGCAAGGGCGGGGAAAAAGGTGCGCGCCACGACGAGAAGCAGAACGCCTCCGAGCACCAGGGGTATGGAGGCGTTCCAGCCGGCTGCATGAAAGATGCGGGTGTATTCCCAGGCAGCGACCACCAGGAACAGGGCGATGAGCACGAAGAAATAGATGCCCCCCAGGAAGACCGCCGGGAGTCCGATGGCTGCCAGGACAAGCGCAGCAAGTGTTCGTTTGAGCATGATGAAGGTCAACCCTCGTCAGGTCGGGATAGACCACCGTAGCGGCGGTCGCGGTGGGCATACGTGTCCAGGGCTTTCTGGAGCTCCTGCTTGTCGAAATCGGGCCAGTAGGTGGAGGTGACGTACCATTCCGAGTAGGCGCCCTGCCAGATGAGGAAATTGGAGACGCGCAATTCCCCCGAGGTGCGGATGATCAGGTCCGGGTCGGGCACGCCTGCCGTGAACAGGTAGCGGCTGACCAGTTCGTCATTCACCTGCTCCGGCGCGACCCCGTCACGCAGGATCCTCTGGATGGCGCAGATGATCTCATCGCGCCCGCCGTAATTGAAGGCAACGTTGAGCACCAGGCGGTCGTTGCCGCGCGTCAGTTCGATCGCATCCAACACTTTTTTCTGGGTGTTGGGGGCAAGCCGCTCGAGCCTGCCAATGTGGCGCAGTTGGACGCCTTCCTGGTTAAGTTCCTCCAGTTCGCGGTCGATGACATCCTCGAGGATGCGCATGAGCCCGTCCACCTCTTCGCGCGGGCGCCCCCAGTTCTCGGTGGAAAAGGCGTAGATGGTAAGATAGCGGATGCCAAGTTCCACGCAGGCGGTGATGATGCGGCGCAGGTTCTCGGTGCCGGCGCGATGACCCGCCAGGCGCGGCAGACCGCGCGCCAGCGCCCTGCGCCCGTTGCCATCCATGATGATGGCAACATGGGTTGGGACAACGGCTTTTTTCTTTACCATGTCCGGATCCGCGGCGGTCGGGTCACGATTTCAAACCTCCATGATCTCGTGCTCTTTTTTCACGCCGTGTTTGTTGATCTCTTCGATAAAACGGTCTGTCACCTTCTGCAGTTCTTCCTCGCCGCGCACCAGGTCATCCTTGGAGATCAGTTTTTCCTTTTCATATTCACGCACCTCGTTGTGCAGGTCGCGGCGCACATTGCGAACAGCCACGCGGGATTCTTCCAGGCGGTGATGGACGACCTTGACCAGCTCATGCCGGCGTTCCTCTGTCAGGGCAGGCAGGTTCAGGCGGATCTGTTTCCCATCGTTATTGGGGGTCAAGCCCAAGTCGGAGACCTGGATGGCGCGTTCGATGCCCTTGAGCGAGGTGGGATCGAACGGCTTGATCAGCAGGCTGCGCGGCTCGGGTACGGAGATGGATGCCAGTTGCATCAGCGGGGTGGGCGTGCCGTAATACTCCACCGGCAGCCTTTCCACCAGGGCAGGAGAAGCCCGACCGGTGCGTATGCCTGCCAGGTCGTCATCCAGGTTCTGGATGGCAGATTGCATCTTGGTTTCGGCTTCCTTCATGATTTCCTTGATCACATCAGCCTCCGGGTCGTGAGTTAGGTCGCTTTAAGGATACCCTAAAACCGGGAAAAATGCTACTGACGCAGGGCAGGGACAGGCTCTGTTCCCGCCGGTTGGGAAAGCAACAGGACCTGCCTGGAGTATGACCGGCAGATCCTGTCAAAAGGTCGCAGTTTGCCCGCAGGCATGGATCAGGTTACCAGGGTGCCGGTCTGTTCGCCGCGCAGCGCCTTTTCCAGCGCGCTGGGGTCCCACAGGTTGAGCACCAGGATGGGAAGTTTGTTCTCCATGCACAGGGAAACAGCGGTGCTGTCCATCACCTCCAGGCGGCGGTTGAGCACGTCGATGTAGGACAGGGAATCGAATTTTTTGGCAGCCGGGTTCTTCTGCGGGTCGGCATCATAGACGCCATCCACCTTGGTGGCTTTGATCAGCACGCTGGCATCGATCTCCACCGCCCGCAGCGCCGCGGCGGTGTCGGTGGAGAAGAAGGGGTTGCCGGTGCCGGCGCCGAAGATGACCACGCGCTTCTTTTCCAGGTGGCGGATGGCGCGCCGGCGGATGTAAGGCTCGGCAACCGCGCGCATCTCGATGGCAGATTGAACGCGGGTGTACACCCCGGTGCGTTCGAGGGCATCCATCAATGCCATGGCATTCATCACCGTGGCAAGCATGCCCATGTAATCCGCCGTGGCGCGGTCCATGCCGCGCTCGATGCCCTGCTTGCCACGCCACAGGTTGCCCGCGCCGATGACAATGGCGACCTCCACACCCATCAGGTACACGCCCTTGACCCGCCCGGCGATGGCTTCCGCCTGGAGCGGATCGATGCCCAGCCCGTCGGGACCGCCGAGCGACTCTCCGCCCAACTTCAACAGGATGCGTTTATACTTCAGTTCGCTCATAGCCTCTCCTGATCTCCCATAATATTACCCTATTCTCGCAAAAAAAAGCCAACCCGTAAGGTTGGCTTTTCAAGTTCATTGAGCGCTTTCGCCCAGTTCCCAGCGGGCTTGCCGGCGGATGATGACGTTCTCACCCGTGGCGGCAATGGTCTCGAGCAGCAGTTTTTCGACCGTCTTCTCGGGGTCACGGATGTATGCCTGGCGCAGCAGGACCACCTCGTCCAGGAACTTCTCCAGGCGCCCCTCGGCGATCTTGGGCAGGATGGCATCCGGTTTGCCTTCCTCGCGGCCGCGCGCCATGGCGATCTCGCGTTCGTGCTCGAGCACATCCGCAGGAACCTCTTCGGCGCGGATGTAGCGCGGGGCGGCGGCTGCCACCTGCAGGGCGATCTCGTGGGCAAACGTCCGGAATTGCTCGGAACGGGCGACAAAATCGGTCTCGCAGTTGACCTCGACCATGACGCCAACCCGCCCACCGCCATGCGAATAGAGTTCGACAACACCGTTCAACGCGGCGCGGTCCGAACGCTTGGCGGCGGTTGCCATGCCTTTCTCACGCAGGTAATCCACCGCTTTCTGGAAGTCGCCCTGGGATGATTCGAGCGCCTTGCGGCAGTCGAGCACGCCAGCCTTGGTGGTTTCGCGTAACTCCTTGATCATTTCAGTCGTGATTTCCATTCTTATTCCTCAGACTTCTTTTCTTCATCCGCAGCAGGCTGCGCGGGCTGTTCTTCCACAACGGCAGGCGTCTCGAC
>JBFYSG010000039.1:0-10101 GCA_041301835.1 Chloroflexota bacterium
GGGCGGGGGTGTCGCTCATCTCATCTCCTTAGCGGGCGCTGAAGATGCGGCTGGTTCGCTGCAGGCTCCTGCCAACCGCTTGCAGGCTTCGACCGCTCTGCTGGGCGGCATGCTGCTGGAGCAGGCTGCCCAGGGCGTTGAGCAGGGCGGCACAGCAGTCGAGCAGTGCCAGGCATCCGCCCGGGAGGAGGCTTTTCGATCCAATTTTAGAAGAAGTGTTCATAGTGATATCCAGGTAAAAGCAATCGGTTAATTCGGTCCTGAGGTCAGATGTTCCACAACAACAATTCATGCCAAGCCTCCTTTCCCGGGTACTGGTGTCCTGTGGATTAGCCAGTCGTCTATATTAGACGTACATCTAATTAGATTATAGCCGAAGTTAGACGTTTGTCAAGAGGCAATCTACCTGTTTGGATCGGGCGCATGCGCGTTCCGCAGGTTTTCAGGTACGGTATAATCCAGAGGCTGATAATTCGTTCCAGACTGGATACCCTGACCCATGCCTTCCTCCCTGCAAACCATCATCCTCCAATTACAGGAATTCTGGGCGGCGCATGGATGCCTGATCACCCAGCCTTATTACACCCAGGTTGGCGCCGGCACCATGAATCCTGCCACATTCCTGCGCGTGCTGGGTCCCGAGCCGTGGAATGTGGCGTACGTGGAGCCCACGGTGCGCCCCGATGACGGGCGCTACGGCGAGAACCCCAATCGCTTTCACCAGCACACCCAGTTCCAGGTCATCCTCAAGCCGGATACGGGCGATCCGGTTGAACTGTACCTGCAGTCGCTCGAAGCCATCGGAGTCTCGCCGCGCCAGCATGATATCCGCCTGGTGGAGGATAACTGGGAACAACCTGCCATCTCTGCCTGGGGTCTGGGTTGGGAGGTCTGGATCGACGGGCAGGAGATCACCCAGTTCACCTATTTCCAGCAGGTCGGCGGGGTCAGCCTCGATCCGGTCTCGGTGGAGATCACCTACGGTCTCGAGCGCATCCTGATCGCGCTCAACAACGCCGCCGCCATCTGGGATGAGCCCTGGGGCGGAGCGGTTACCTACGGCGAGGTGCGTCGGCGCGACGAGTACGAACACAGCAAATACTACTTCGAGATCGGGGATGTGGGGCGCCTGCGCCAGATGTATGACCTCTACCGCCAGGAGGCGGAAGCCTGCCTTGACAACGGGCTGGTGGCTCCGGCGCATGACTACGTGCTGAAATGTTCGCACACCTTCAACGCGCTGGACTGCCGCGGCGCGATCGGCGTCACCGAGCGCCAGGCATACTATGCCCAGATGCGCAGCATGGCGCGGCGTGTGGCGGAACGTTACCTGGAACAGCGCAAGGAGATGGAATACCCGCTGTTGAAATCCACTGCACCTGTTGTGGCGCTCCCGAGCGCGCCTGCCGGCGCCGCCCCGGCTTCTGCGGCGGCATTCCTGCTGGAGATCGGGGTCGAGGAACTGCCGGTTGCCGACCTTGCCGCCGCGCTCGAACAACTGCGCAGCCGCGTGCCGGAGTTCCTGGCGGAACTGCACCTGGCATGCAGGTCGTGGCGGGTGCTGGGCACCCCGCGCCGCCTGGTCGTGCTGGTCGAGAAATTGGCGCCGCGCCAGCCAGACAGGGAGGAGGAGATCAAGGGTCCGCCGGCAGAACGCGCCTTTGGCGCTGACGGCAAGGCGACCCCCGCAGGGGTCGGTTTTGCCAAGAGCAAGGGCGTGGATGTGAGCGCGCTGGAGGTGCGCGAGGTGGATGGCGGCAGGTATGTCTATGCCTGCGTACGCCAGGCGGGGCGCCCGGCGCTGGAGGTGCTGGCGGAAGCCCTGCCGGGACTCGTGGCGGGCATCCACTTCGACAAGTCGATGCGCTGGAATGCCAGCGGCAGGTCTTTCTCGCGCCCGCTGCGCTGGCTGACAGCCATGCTGGGCACGGCGGTCATCCCCTTCGAGTATGCCGGTCTGCGTTCGGGGAATGCCAGCCGCGGCTTGCGCCCGCACAATTCACCCCTTATCCCGATCCCCGCGGCGGAAAAGTACGCCGCCCTGCTCAAGAAGAACGGCGTGGTGCTGGAAGGGGAACAGCGCCGGGAGACCATCCGGGCGCAGGTGCAGGAACTGGCTGCCTCGCTCAAGGGCGAAGCCATCCTCCCGCCGGGACTGCTCGATGAGGTCGCCGACCTGGTCGAGCAGCCCACCTGCCTGGTGGGTGCGTTCGATGCCGAATTCCTATCCCTGCCGCGCGAGGTTCTCATCTCGGTGATGACCAGGCACCAGCGCTATATTCCCATCCAGAAGAACGGTAAACTGCTGGCGAACTTCATCATCTTGCGCAACGGCGATGAACAGGGGCTGGACCTGGTGCGCCAGGGGAATGAGCATGTCCTGCGCGCCCGCTTCGCGGATGCCAATTTCTTCGTGCGCGAAGACCTCAAGCATCGCCTGGAGGATCTTAGACCCCGCCTGGGCACGCTGGTCTTTCAGAAAGAACTCGGCTCGATGCTGGATAAGAACGTCCGCATCCAGAAAGCCGTGGAGGCGCTCATCCCGCTGCTGGGGCTGGAGGCGGACGAAGCCGTCTTCGCCCGGCGGGCGGCGGAACTGCTCAAACTGGACCTTGCCACCCGCATGGTCACCGAGATGACCTCCCTGCAGGGCATCATCGGCGGGTACTATGCCTTGGCGCAGAAGGAGCAGCAGTCGACCTCCGATGCCATCGCCGAGCAGTACCTGCCCGTGCCGCCCAGCAAGCCCGGGTTGGTGAATGCCCTCGCCGACCGGCTGGATTCGCTGGTCGGGTTGTTCGCCGCCGGGCTGGCGCCGACCGGTACCAAGGATCCCTTTGGTCTGCGGCGCGCCGCCATCGGTGTGGTCCAGCCGCTCATCGAGCACGAGATCGACTTCGACCTTGAACATGCCCTGCAGATCGTTGCCAGCCTGCAGCCCGTGCCGGTCAGCAGCGAGGTGCTGGCGCAGGTGCTCGAATTCATCAACGGGCGCCTGCGCGTGGTGCTGCTCAACCTGGGCTGCCGCTACGACGTGGTGGATGCGGTGCTCAAGGCGCAGGGCAGGAACCCGGCAGGCGCAAGGCGCGCCGCCGGGCAGTTGGGCGCCTGGGTCGCCCGTTCCGATTGGAGTAGTCTCCTGCCTGCCTATGCCCGCTGTGTGCGCATCCTGCGCGCCGCCTCGGGAGCAGAGGCGGGCACCCGGCATGTGGATGAATCCCTGCTGGCAGAACCGGCGGAGCGCGCCCTCTTTGCCGCCCTCGAATCCACCGCCGGGCGCAAGCCGGGCTCGGTGGATGAGTTCCTGCACCAGGTTGCCGGACTCGTCCCGGCGATCAACGCCTTCTTCGACCAGGTGCTGGTGATGGCGGAGGATGAGCACCTGCAGCGCAACCGCCTGGCGCTGGTGGCGCAGGTGGCGCACCTATCCGACGGCATTGCCGATCTCTCCACGCTGGAAGGGTTCTAACACCTATTCCCAGCCGCGCGCCATCACCCTTTTGGCAGGTACTGGTTTTCCTGATTCTGGTATAAAATTAAGCGATGGAAGAACAGCCGGAAAAGATCCTCGATTACGCTGAACTGCTCCTGGATGCCTACAAGATCGAGGAAGCGCGCCTGCTGGTGGTGAACTTCCTCAAGCGCAACCCGGATTCCGCCCGCGGCTGGTGGCTGTTGAGCCAGGCGCTGCAGGACGACCGGCAAAGGCTGGACTGCCTGGAACGGGTGCTGCGCCTGGAACCGGGCAATGCAGAGGCGCGCGCCGATGCGGAACGACTGCGCGGCTCCGCTTATCCTCCCCCGGTGACGCCGGTGTCCGAACAGGAATCTGCACCCCCGCCGCCAGCCCCCACGGCAAGATCCAGCGCATCGCAATTGTTGAAATCGGCGCCTGCGCCGGAAGTGAAACCTGTACCCCCGCAAGAGAGCATTCCAGGATCCGCGGCGTCCCATGCCGGACCTGCCGTCCCGACAGTGGCGCCCTTTGTGCTGACACCCGAGGCAGCCGAACCGGAAAGCACGCCGTTCGACCTGTTCGCTCCGGGTGCGTTCGATGAATTAAAATCCAAACCGCCAGCCGCGGCAATGCCAGCGGCAATGCCAGCGGCAATGCCAGCGGGGAGCAGCGCGGCGGGTGTCGGTCCTGCCGCCCCGCAGCCAAAGGATGAAGTACCTGCCTGGGCGCTGCCTCCTGTTCCGCCGCAGGCGGCGGGAACGGGCAAGCAGCCCGCCGGGAGCAAGAAGCGCACCTGGATCGTGGACGCGGTGATCATCGGCATCGTGCTGTGCCTCATCCTGTCGGTGGTGGCATATTTCCTCATCTCCGACCTGGGCAAAGCCATGGTCAGCGGCATCCAGGCGACGAAGGAGACCTCGCAGTTGCTCACCAGCCTGCCGCCGGCGACCCTGGAACCCACCTGGACCGCCTCGCCGACCTTCACGCTGATCCCGACCGACACGTTCACTCCGACTCTTTCGCCCACTGCCGAACCGACCGGCTCTGAGATCGCCGGAGGCACGCCCATCCCACCGGGCGCCATCGGCATCACGGCGGGCATGTACCCGCCGGATTTCAGCCTGCAGGAGGTCGCCAGTCAGCAGACGGTGACCCTGCACGATTACCTGGGACAGCCGATCCTGATCTTCTTCTGGGCGACGTGGTGCCCTTACTGCAACGACGAGATATCCAGCCTGCAGGCGGTGTATGAGCAGTACCAGGAGGATGGGCTGGTGTTGCTGGCGGTGGACATGGGCGAGACCTTCGCCGAGGTGGATGCCTTCCGCAACACGCATGACCTGACCTTCCCCATCCTGCTGGATGAGGATTTCGAGGCTTCCACGCTTTACAAGGCGGATTCGATCCCGCACCATGTCTTCGTCGGGCTGAGTGGCAGGATCATGTTCGTGCAGACGGGTGAACTTTCTGCCACCGAACTGGCGAACAAGGTGGAGGCGACCATGCGCACCTACCCGACGCCCACACCCTGACCCGGGCGCCAGGCCAGGCATGAATAAAAGGACGGGAGGTTACCTCCCGTCCTTTTTGATCCCCAATGGTCCCATTCACTTCTTTTTAAATCCGTCTATATAGACCTGGATGGCAGGCAGGGCGGTCAATTTCTCGAAGAAGAAGTTGTTGACGATCTGGATCACCTCGGCGCGCGCCGCTTCGGCTTCGGCATTCAGTTCCTGCCCGCCTTCCACGTGGTCGAGGGCGCGGCGGAGTTTCATCAGGTGGCGCACAACCGCGGTCTCCTCATCGCCTTCCAGGGCGCGGATGACCGAGAGCACGAGTTCATCTGCCTGGGCGCGCACGCTGCTGATGTCGATGCTGGAACCCGGGCGGGCGCACTCGTCCATGGTGCGGATCAGCGACCAGACCTGGTAGAGCATGGAGGCCGGTTCGTCGAACAGTTCGCGGATGAAGGCGGCTTCCCCGTACCTGCCGGTCAGGCGGAAGATGTTGTACATGCGCTTGGCGGCTTTGCCGTAGTTGATATCCTTGTTGAGGTACTTGTTGACCTCCTTCTCCAACTGCGCCACATACTCATCCAGCGCATCCGCAGAGACGTGCTGTGCCAGTTTGGAGAAGATCGGCACCGAGCCGGCTTCCAGGTAGACCTCCTGGTAATAGGGATCCAGGTAGCCATCCAGCGGGGTGATGCTGCCGTCGGGCGCCTCCCAGGTCACATCCAGCATGTTGCTGGCATTGGCTAACTGCCCGCGCTGCGGGTCGGCGATCACCCAATCCAGTTTGCACCAGCCGGGTTCCTGGGCGACCTCTTCCCACTTGATCGTGACAGGCTGACCCTGCAGGGAAAAGGCATCGATCTGCCCGGCGCTTACCTCGTCCGGCAGCCAGGCGATCGGCGAACCCTTGGCAACCTGCCGCCCATCCTTGACGACCTCCTGCGGGTAGGAGCCGAACTTGGCTTCGATGAACTGGTAGGTGGGACCCTTGAGGGTGTCGAGGATCTTGCGGCGCATGATCTCTGCCAGGATGCTGCAGGCAGCCTGGCGGGTTTCTGCCAGGATGTTGACGCGCTCGAAGTAATCGGCATCCCCCGGATATGCCTGGATCTTGGACTGGGCGGAGGAGCCGGAGAGCGCCAGGGCGGTTTCCACTTTGCCGGGGATGTCCATGAACTCGACCAGGCTGCCGATACGGCGGAAGTGTTCCAGGTCGGTGGGACTGAAATCGAGCATGGAGATGCGGTGCCCGAAGATGCCCTCACGCTCGTTCATGACGATCTGCTCGCCCTGGTTGGCGGCGAGGGCGGTCAGCCACTGCAGGGCTTCTTCTTCATCTAATTCCACGCCCAGCCGGCGGGCAGATTCGACAATGCGCGCCAGGTCGGCGGCAGGTTGGGGGGTGTCTGTGCTCATCTCGGTTCCTTTCCGTGGGTGGCGAATGGGATCTGCCCGGCGCCGGTCTGTGCCCGGGCTTGTTCCAGCAGGCAGCGGAATAACCTGCCCTGGTCGAGGGCATCCTGCAGGGCATTGTGGGTAAGTTCCAGGCGCATGCCGCAGCGCTCTGCCAGCGCCTGCAGGTAGGTCTCCTGCCACGGGGCGCCGGTCAGCCCCATGTAGAGCGCCTTGATATCCAGCGCAGAGTGACCGAAGGGGTTATGCCCCAGGAAACGGTGGAAGTAGTCGTTGACGAAGGACCAGTCGAAGGGCGCGTTGAGGGCAACGAAGACCGGGCGGTGCCCGGCGGGGGTCACCTGCCGCACCCATTGATCCAGCCGCTGCATGGCTTCCTGCGGCGGGAGTCCGTTCTTTTCGAGATCCGCCAGCGAGAGACCGCTGACCTGCAGGGCTTCGGGGGTGAAATCGGGGCTGAGCGGGCTCAGTTCGGCATAAAAGGTCTCCGGCGGTTCCTGCAGCGTGCAGGCGCCGATGGCAAGTAAGGAATAGCGCCCGGGGTTGGGTCCGGCGGTCTCGACATCCACGGAAATGTAGGTCTCTTCGGTCATGGCGGGTTTTCCTGAGCGATTCTACCCCAGAACGGGAGCCGCGTCCCGAGTTTGCCATCCTGTCCATTCGAGTCTATAATTCAACCACGCCATGTCCCAAATCGACGAAGTAAAATCCCGCATCGACATCGTGGAAGTGATCGGCGAATCGGTGAAGTTGCGCCGCTCGGGGCGCAATTATTCCGGCTTGTGCCCGTTCCACAGTGAAAAGACGCCCTCCTTCATGGTCTCGCCGGAGCGCCAGACCTGGCGCTGTTTAGGGCAGTGCAACGAGGGCGGGGATGTGTTCTCCTTCCTGATGAAGAAGGAAGGCTGGGATTTCGGCGAGACCCTGCGCCACCTGGCGCAAAAAGCCGGCGTGCAGTTGGAGGAGTATCACGCCCGAAAACCGGAGGAGAAGGACGCCCAGGAGCGCCTGCACAATGCGCTGGAGGAGGCGGCGACCTTCTACCGCCACCAGTTGTGGAACACCGCCGAAGGCAAACCGGCGCTGGATTACCTGCGCCAGCAGCGCCACCTGACCGATGCCACGCTGGAGACATTCGGGCTGGGCTATGCACCGGGCGGCTGGGACAACCTGCTGAAACACCTGAAGGGCAAGGGCTTCGCCGAGAGCGACCTGGTCGAGGCGGGCTTGCTCTCGCTGCGCGAGGAGAAGGGTGAAGCCCGGCACGGCACCGGGCAGCGCGCCTTCGACCGCTTCCGCGAGCGGGTCATGTTCCCGATCCGCGAGGCGGGGGGGAGCATGGCGGGTTTCGGGGCGCGCATCCTCAAACCGGATGACTTCCCCAAGTTCCTCAACTCGCCCGAGACGCCGCTGTTCTCCAAGAGCCGCATCCTGTACGGATTCGACCGGGCGCGCAAGGCGATCCGCCTTGCCGACCAGGCTGTGATCGTGGAAGGCTACCTGGATGTGGTCACCCTGCACCAGGCAGGCTTCGAGAACGTCGTCTCGCCGATGGGCACGGCGCTGACCGAGGACCAGCTGCGCCTGCTGAAGCGCGCCACGCGGCGCATCGTCCTGGCGCTGGACCCGGATGCCGCCGGGCGCAAGGCGGTCTTGAGCGGTCTGCAGGCGGCGCGCCAGGCATTGGATCGCGAGACCGAGAGCGTCTTCGATGCCCGCGGTTTGCTGCGCCACGAAGCGCGCCTGCAAGCCGACCTGCGTGTGGCAAGCATGCCTGATGACCTGGACCCCGATGAGATCGTCCTGCGCGATCCCGGGCAGTGGAAGGAATTGATCGCCCGGGCACAGCCGATCGTGGTGCATGTCATGTATGCGCTGGCTGCCGGGCGCGACCTGGAAGATGCCAAGGTGAAGGCGGAGATCGCGGCGCAGGTCCTGCCGCTGATCGAGGACCTGCCGGACCCGGTGGAGCGCGACACCTACCGCCAGCGGCTGGCGCGCTTCCTTAAAGTGGATGAACGCGCCCTTTCGGGCGGGGGGGCGGCGAAGGGGGCACGCACGCGGGGCACGCCCCGCCGGGAGGCGCCGCGGCGGGAGCCAACCCGCCCAGCCGCACAACCGCCGGAAAAAGAGCGCACACCGGCTGCCATCGCCCAGGCGCAAAAGGTGGAAGCGCACCTGCTCGGGCACCTCCTGCGGCGCCCCGACCTGCTCTACCGCCTGGACCGTGCCTTGCAGGAGAACAACCTGGGGCGCATGATACCCGATGACTTCGCCCGCACCGACCACCAGGTGCTATTCCGCCTGGTGCGCGCCTCGCTGGAACAGGATGGCGCCGAACCGGAACGCTACCTGGTGGAGCACATGCCCGAGGCGCTGGCAGGCTTGATGGGCACTTTAATGGAGCAGTCGCCCGACCCGGAACGCCCCGACCACCTGCTGGAGGACCTGTTCCGCGCCGCGCTGGCGATGCGCCGCCGCATTGTGGATGAGAATATCAGCCAACTCCGCTTCATGATCGAGGAGGAGCAGTTGATGGCGGAACCCTACCGCCAGATGGTGCTGCAGTACACCCGCACGCGCCAGGCGCTCGACCAGGCGCGCCTGAACCAGAACGGACAAAAGTAGAGGATCCATGCCACGCCAGACGAAACCCACCCCGCCCAAGGCACGCCGCGCGGCAAAACCGACCACCAAAATACGCCCTGCCCCGGGCGCGAAAACGCAGGCTGCCCCTGCCCGCAAGAGCGCAGCCCGTACTTCCGCCCCCGGCGAGAGCCGCCCTGCGCCGACCACCCGCAAGCGCGCGCCTGCCGCTCCGCTGGAGGATATGGAACTGGAAGAGGAGGGCGGACTGGCGGGGGAGACAATGGAAACGGAGCCGGAAGAGAACGGCTTCCAGCCTGAAGCGGCGGAATTGAGCCTGACCGAGGAGACGCTGGAACTGGACCATGCCGAACTGGCGGCGGAACTCTCGGAAGACCCGGTGCGCCTGTACCTGCGCGAGATCGGTCAGGTGAAACTGCTGGATGCCGCCAGCGAGTTCCGCCTGGCAGCGATGATCGAAGGCAGGCGCCTCTCCCTGGCGATCCGGCGGCGCGTGCTGGGTGAGAAGAAGAACAAGTCCAAAAAAGTCGAGACCGACCTGTACGAGGCACTCCTGGGCGACCTGCTGATCGCCTGGAAGCGGCTGGCAGAGGATTCGGCGCGCCTGTCGGTGGACAGGCTCGACCCGGCGTTGCTGCTGGCGGAGGCGCAAAGCCTGCACCAGAGCTGGCAGACCGACATCCCCTCCTACATCCACACCTGCATGGTGCACGAGGCATGGGGCAAGGACCCGCGCTGGGACAGCCTGGTGACCCATGCCTACCACGCCTTTGTCATCTTCTACCTGCTGCCGGATGACTATGCCGCCTGGCTTTTGAAACACATCCAGGCGCGCCGCAGCCTGCCCACCCGGCGCACGCTGGAAAAGAACCTGCCGCCCGAGAAAGCCCTGGCGAACGAGATGGCGTGCGTGCGTGAGCGGGCGGAGGATGCCAACGCGGCGGTCATTCGCGCCAATCTGCGCCTGGTGGTGAGCGTGGCAAAGCGCTACCTGGGGCGGGGCATCTCCTTCCTGGACCTGATCCAGGAGGGCAACCTGGGCTTGCTGCGGGCGGTGAACAAGTTCGATCCGCGGCGCGGCTTCAAGTTCAGCACCTACGCCACCTGGTG
>JBFYSG010000040.1:0-8826 GCA_041301835.1 Chloroflexota bacterium
AACGGCGGCGTGGCAGCGGTCTTTGCCACTTTGCATTTTTTCATGCCCGAAGCCTCCTGGACCTGGCTCGGATTCGCCGGTTCGATGGCGGCGGTCAATGCCGATACCTGGGCGACCGAACTGGGTGTACTCAGCCCGCGCCCGCCGCGCCTGCTGACCACCTGGAAGGTGGTCGAGCGCGGCACCTCGGGCGGGATCTCCCTGCACGGCACGCTGGCGGCGGCGGGCGGCGCAGGCTTCATTGCCTTGCTGGCGGTGCTGTGCACGCCCTCCCTGCACCTGCCCTCCCTGCCCGCCTCGAGCCTGCTCCTGCTGCTCATCCTGCTCGCCAGCGGCGTGCTGGGCGCGCTGTTCGACTCGCTGCTGGGTGCGACCGTGCAGGCGATCTACCGCTGCCCGGCGTGCGCCAAGGAGACCGAGAAGCATCCCCTGCACACCTGCGGGACGGGCACCGTGCAGGTGCGCGGCTGGAAGTGGTTGAACAATGACCTGGTGAACGTGGGCTGCGCGCTGATGGGCGCGTTGATGGGCGTGGTCTTGTAGGGGTGGGGGCATGCTGCGCCCCGAACGCTGGGGCTGAATCTTGACTTTAGAACAGATGTTCTGTATAATGGGAGGGATGAAATTCTGCGAGCGTCTGTTCTTCCTGCTGGGGATACGGCGGCAAAAGGAAAGCCGCATGTTCGAGTTGGCGGAACCCCTGCATGCCGCCCTGGTGGACCTGGCTGAGCGCGAACAGCGACCCGCACAGGAACTGCAGGCAGACCTGCTGGTGAACGGGCTGGCGCGCCGCTCTGCCGAAGGGGACAAGTGGAAGCGCTGGCAGTCGCTTTCGCCGCGCGAAAGGGAGGTCAGCGCCCTGGCGTGCCTGGGCTATACCAACCGCCAGATGGCGGCGCGGCTGGGGGTGGCGGAGGAGACCGTGAAAACGCATCTCAAGAACGCCCTGATGAAATTCGACCTGCACGGCAAGGGGGAACTGCGCGTGACGCTGGGGGATTGGGATTTTTCCGCCTGGAAGGACGCCTAGCCGGGCATCATGCCAGCAGGTGCGCCAGCAGAATGCGCAGCCCGATGCCCACCAGCACCAGCCCGCCCAGGATCTCCATGGCTTTGCCGAAGCGCCTGCCCAGGCGGTTGCCGATCAGCAGCCCGATGAGCGACAGGATGCCGGTGACCACGCCGATGAGGATGGCAGGATACCAGACAAAGACGCCGATCATCGCCAGGCTCAAGCCGATGGCGAGGGCGTCGATGCTGACCGCGATCGAGAGCAGGATCATGGTCACGCCGCGCGACGGGTCGCTGCGGTTGTTGTGTCCATCCGGGTGCAAGCCAGACCAGATCATGCGCCCGCCGACGAAGGCGAGCAAGCCGAAGGCGATCCAGTGATCGAAGCCGGCGATGTACCGGGCGATGGTGGTGCCCGCCAGCCAGCCGATCAGCGGCATGAGGAACTGGAACAGCCCAAAGTGGAACGCCAGGCGGAAGCGCGGGCGGGGGGTATCCGCCTGACCGGTGGTGCCGACCCCCAGGCAGACGGCGAAGGCGTCCATTGCCATGCTGAAGGCAATGAGCAGGAACTCGAAAGTATTCATGCGCCGCTCATGCCTTCCAGATGTGGAATTCTTTAAGGATCGAGCCGCCGATGAACTCGCGCAGAATGGAGTTGTCGGGGATCAGGCTGGCATCCACCGGCAGGAACCATTCCAGGAATGCCAGCAGGCGCTTGGCTTCGATGAATTCGGGGTTGCCGCGCGGCACCTGGCGCAGCAGCGGTTCGGCGAGCGGCTGCAGGGCTGCCATTTCGTACACCAGCGCAGAGTTGAACATGGCGTCGGCATTCTCCTGGTAGGGGAAGATGTAGCGCTCCTCACCGCGGCGCACCGATTCCCAGCGCGAGATGGTCTGCTGGGCGCTGTAGCCGCGCTCGCGCGCATCGCGCACGATGCGGCGGATGAGGCGTGTATCCGCGGTGGAGACGCGGTTGTGGCGGTCCAGGTTCAACTGGGTCAGCGCCGCGCCGTAAATGCGGAAGGCGCGCCCGGCAAGCGACCCCGGCAGCAGGTTGGGATTCATGCCGTGTATACCTTCCAGGATGATGATCTGGTCGGGTGATATCTGCACCGTCTCGCCGGGCACCTGGCGACCGGCTTTGAAGTCGTAGTGCGGCAGTTGCACGACCTGACCGGCGATGAGCCGTTCCAGGTTGTCCGCCAACTGGGCGAGGTTCAGGGCTTCCAGGGCTTCGAAATCGAACTGCCCGTTGCGGTCGAGCGGGGTCTTCTCGCGATCGACGAAGAAACTGTCCAGTTCCAGGGCAAAGGGTGAAAGCCCCAGCGCCAGCAGCTGCACCGCCAGCCGGCGGGCAAAGGTGGTCTTGCCGGAGGAGGACGGTCCGGAGATGAGCACGATGCGCGTCTCCTGGCGGTCAGCGGCAATGCGGCGGGAGATATCGACGATGTTCTGCTCGTGCAGGGCTTCCGAGACGAGGATGATCTCGCGGCTGCGCCCGGCGGCAATGGCGGCGTTCAGCGAGCCGACATTGTCGATCCCCAGCCGCTCCAGCCATTCACCGTACTGGCGGAAGGCGGCGAGCAGCTTGGGATAATCCTCGGGCGGCGCGATCTGGGTGGGGGCACGCCGGCGCGGGTAGCGCAGGGTGAAGCCCCCGTTGGCGGGGATGAGGGCGAACCACTTGAGATAGCCGGTGGAGGGCACCATGTATCCGTGGTGATAATCGATGTGTCCGCCCAGGCTGTAGAGCGTGACGTACGGCTTGCGGCGGTGGCGCAGGAGCAGGACCTTGTCGGGATAGTTCTCTTTTTCGAAGAAGGCGATCGCCTCGGAAACGGGCAGTTCGCGGCGCTGGAAGGGCTGGTCTGCCTGCACCTGGCGATGCATCTCGGCTTCCAGCTGCCCCAGTTCCTGCGGGCTGAGAGGCGCCCGTCCGTTGACGTGACAGTAATACCCGCCGGACGAGATGGAGTGATCGATGATCAGCACCGCCTGCGGGAACAGGGTGGAGAAGGCGGTTTCGAGCAGGAAGGTGAGCGAACGGCGGTAGACGCGCGCACCGTCGGCATCTGCCATGCTCACCGCGGCAAGCGTGCTGTCCATCTGGATGGGGAAGGTCAGTTCGCGCAGGTCTCCGTTGACGATGGCGGCGACCACTGGTGCGGGCGCAGGCGCGCCAGGCGCGCCCAGGAAATCACCGGCGCTGGCGCCGCGCGGACCGGATAGAACGCGCCCATCCGGCAGGTGGACTTCGATCGTGGCGCGCGGGGTGACTGGTTGGATCGTTTGCTTGTTCGTTTTCATAGGACCTGGATCATGCCGGGCTGGAGGTCCAGCCTCGATTCCCTTTCATGGGGTACTGCTTTTCGCCAGCAGTGCCAGCAGTTTCTCCGGCTGGCGGCTGAAGGCGCTCAGCGGTGTTCTTCCATCCGTCAGCGCCTGCAGGGTGTCTGCCAGCATTTCATTCACCGGGGCGCGCCTGCCGTGGAGGCGGGCAAAGCGGGCAACCGCGCCGTTCAACCAGCCAACCTCCGACCTGCCGCGCCCGGAATGCAGGTCGATGTGGAAGGAGGGCATCTTGCCGCCGCGCCCGCCGCCGACGGCTTTCTTCAACAACGGGTGCGCCATCCATGCCGGCATGCCTGCCGCCCAGGCGAGCGCCTTGACCGGCACGCGGGGCAGGTTCACCACCCGGATGCCCATGGCAGCGATGACGTTCAGCGCTTCGCGCAGCAGGTCCATCTCCAGTTGGAACAAGGCGGGTTGGGCGAAGACCTCGGCGGCGGTCATATCCAGGATGGCGGCGGTGGCATTGGCAGGCAGGTTGGTCAGCATCTTGGACCACTTCATATCCAGCGGGCGGGCGTAGGAGCGGGCGTTCAGCCCGGCAGCGTTCAACGCCGCGACCAGGCGCGCGCTGAGCGGGTGGCTGGCGGCAACGCCCATGCCGCGCTTGCGTTCCAGCGTGATGGCACCGGGTCCCGCCCGCCCGACGGCTGAGGTGACCGTGCCGGCGATGACCCGTTCCGCGCCCAGCAGCGCGGCGATCTGGTCCTCGTTCTCCACACCGTTGGACAGGCAGAGCAGGGCAGGCATCTTTCCGGCATGGGCGCGCATGCCTTCCAGGGCGGCGGCGGTATCGAATGATTTGAGCGCAAAGATGGCGGCATCGAAAGGTGTGCCCGCCAGCGCCTCAGCCAGGCTGGCGGTAAAGGAAAGCCGGTCGGCAGGCGGCAGCTTGGTGACCTGCCCGCCGGGTTCGAGGCTGAGATCGAGCGACAATCCCTGCCGGCGCAGCGCCTCGACCGTTTCGGGCTGTTCCAGGAAGGTGAGCCGGTGCCCTGCCAGCGCCAGCGACCCGCCGATGTAGGTGCCGATCGCCCCGGCGCCAAAGACCAGGAAATTCATCGTCGGCATGCCTCAGCCTTCCTTTCCCTCTTGCTTCCAGTGGGAGCGCTCGTCAAAGGCAAGCAGGCGCCAGCTGTGATGGTCGGGTTGATAGCGGAAGGTGGCAAAGGTGGTGTTGTCGAACATGAAGCGCGGACCGGTGTAATCCGCCTGCAGGGGGATGCCGAGCACGGCATACATCGCCATGTTCAGCACGCCGCCATGGGCAACGACCAGGACGGAGCCTGCCGGTCCATCCAGGATGCGCTGGATGGCGCGCCCGGCGCGCAGGTACACTTCCCAGCGGCTTTCACCGGTCTGACCGTAATGGGTATAGGGTGTCATGAATGCCGGCGGCGGGGCGACCTTTTCAGCTTCGGCGGGATCCAGCCCGGCGATCAGCCCGTTGTTGATCTCCATCCAGTCCGGGTCGAACTGAAGCGGCACTTCCAGCGCCTCACAGATGATCCCGGCGGTCTGGCTGGCACGCTGCAGCGGGCTGGAGATGGCGCGCTCGAAGGTGCGCCCCTCGGATCGCCAGCGCTCCGCCAGGCGGCGTGCCTGGTCGATGCCGGTGGGGGTCAGCGGGAAGTCGGCATGCCCCTGGAAGCGGTTCTCCAGGTTGCCAAGCGATTCACCGTGGCGCAGGAAGGTGATGGTGAAATCGGGCAGGGATCTCTCAGCCATAGGGAAAGGAATTTTATCACGGTTATACAGGCGGGTCGTTCAGCGTGTATGGGAACCCCCGGGGCTGGATCCCGGTTCGGGCAAGCGGGTCAGCGCAGGATCACCTGGTGGTGGTCTGCCAGCAGGGCAAGGGCACGCGCCATCTCATCCCGTTCCTGCTTCTCGTCCCAGCCCAGGGCATCTGCAAGCCAGCCTGCCAGTTGGCGCAGGCGCGGCAGGGTGAGCTGACCGAGGTAGCCCAGCAGGGTGCGGCGCAGGAGCAGGTCGTCCAGGTGGACGATCATCTCCTGCTCTGCCATGCGCGCCACTTCCTCCCGGGTGTATTCGGGACTGGTCTTGAGCGCCGGCTGACCGGCGGGCGGTCCGATGGGCAGATCGCGGGTATCGGCGCGCCGGGCGCGACCCAGGAAAGCCAGGGCGCGGTCGCTGACCTGTTCGGCAAAGGCGCGGTAGGAGGTCCATTTACCGCCGACCAGCGAATAGACCGGGAGATCGCCGAGGCGGTCTTCCCGGATGTGGTGGTCACGGGTGATCTGCCCGGCATTGCGCGCTTGCGTGGAGGCAAGCGGGCGGACACCCGAGAATCGGAAGACGATCTGGGCAGGCTCCACGCGGATGCCGGGGAAGACGCGCGCCACCATGCCTATGAAGTAGTCCACCTCCTCGCCGGTGCAGCGGGCGGAATCGGAGTCGGCGATGGGCAGGTCGGAGGTGCCGATCATGACCTTGTCGAAGAGCGGGAAGATGAGCACGATGCGCCCGTCCTGGTTCTCGAAGAAGAACTCATGATCGCCGATGGCGCGGCGCAGTTCGGGGTTGTCGAGCACCAGGTGCGAGCCCTTGGTGGGTCCAATGTAGCGCGTTGCCAGCCCCAGGCGCTGGTTGAGCGGATCGATCCACGGACCGGCGGCGTTGATGATCAGGCGCGGGCGCACCTGCCAGGTCTCGCCAGTCGTTTCGTCGCGCAGGGTCGCGACGCCCGCCTGGATGCCGACCAGCGAGACATAGTTGAGCGCCCGGGCGTGCGGTCCTTCGTCCAGGGCATCCAGCACCAACTGCAGGGTCAGGCGCTCGGGCGAGAGGATCAGCCCGTCAAAATAGGTGGCGGTGAATGCCACCCCGGGGTTGAGGGCGGGGAACTTCTCCAGCGAGCGGCGGCGGTTCTCGAAGACATGCCGGGGCACCTGGCGTTCCCCGCCGGTGAAGGCGTCGTACAGGATCAGTCCGACCTTGATGATGAAGGCGCCGCGTTCCGACGGCTTTTCCAGCCAGCCCAGGAATTTGAGCGGCGCGTTCAGCAGACCGGAGAACCACTTGAAGATCGGGATGGTGGTCGGCAGGGGTTGGACCAGCGCCGGGGCGTTGCGGATCATGCGGTTGCGCTCCTGCACGGCTTCGCGGACCAGGCGGAACTCGCCGTTCTCCAGGTAGCGGATGCCGCCGTGCGCCATGCGCGAGGATGCGGCAGACGCGCCGGAGCAGAAATCTGCCCTTTCCACCAGCAGGGTATCCACACCCTGCCGGGCAAGGTCGCGCAGGGTGCCCACGCCGTTGATCCCGCCGCCGACGATGAGCACATCCACCTCGGACCTGGCGCGCACGGCGCCCAGCATGTCGAATCTTTTCATGGTTATTTCATCCTTTGTCCTGCGCAGGCTGGTGTGTTATTCGATCCAATCCAAAGTGCGGGTGACAGCCTTCTTCCATCCGGCGTAGAGCGCTTCCCGCTTGGCGGCAGGCATGGCAGGCTTCCATTCCTTGTCCCTGCCCCAGTTGGCGCGCAGTTCGTCGAGGTCCTTCCAGAAGCCCACTGCCAGCCCGGCGGCGTAGGCGGCGCCCAGGGCGGTGGTCTCGGCGACCCGGGGGCGGATGACCGGCACATCCAGCAGGTCCGCCTGGAACTGCATCAGCAGTTCGTTAAAGACCATGCCGCCATCCACCTTGAGGGCGGTCAGTTTCACGCCTGAATCTTTTTCCATGGCATCCAGCACTTCACGCGTCTGGTAGGCGGTGGCTTCCAGGGCAGCCCGGGCGATGTGTCCCTTGTTCACGTAGCGGGTCAAGCCGACGATGACGCCGCGTGCATCCGAACGCCAGTAGGGGGCGAACAGCCCGGAGAATGCCGGAACGAAGTAGATGCCGCCGGTATCCTCGACCCCGCGCGCCAGGCTTTCCACCTCGGCTGAGGTCTGGATGATGCCCAGGTTGTCCCGCAGCCACTGGATCAGCGCGCCGGTGATGGCGATGGAGCCCTCCAGGGCATAGACCGGGGGCTGATCGCCCAGTTTGCAGGCGAGCGTGGTGAGCAAGCCGTTGCGCGAAAGGACGGGCTGGGTGCCGGTGTTGAGCAGCATGAAACAACCGGTGCCGTAGGTGTTCTTGGCTTCACCCGGGCTGAAACAGGTCTGCCCGAACAGGGCGGCTTGCTGGTCGCCCAGGTCGCCGGCGACGGGCACACCACCCAGCGACCCGCGCGCCGCCCCATAGATCTCGGATGACGAGCAGATCTTCGGGAGCATGGAACGCGGAATGCCGATGAGTTGGAGGATCTCCTCATCCCAGTCAAGTGTTTTCAGATCCATTAAAAGGGTGCGTGAGGCGTTGGTCACATCGGTGACATGTGCACCGGTCAGGTTCCAGATGACCCAGGTATCCATGTTCCCGAAGAGCAGGTCGCCCTGTTCCGCCTGCCGGCGGGCGCCGGGTACGTTATCCAGGATCCAGCGTATCTTGGGTCCGGAGAAATAGGTTGCCAGCGGCAGACCGGTGCGCGCCTGGAAACGGTTCTGCCCGCCGTCCTTTGCCAGTTCGCTGCATAGATCATCCGTGCGCGTATCCTGCCAGACGATGGCGTTGGAGACAGGACGCCCGCTCTCACGTTCCCAGACCACGGCGGTCTCACGCTGGTTCGTAATGCCGACCGCGGCGATGTCTGCCATATCCGCGCCGGATTTTTCAACGGCGCCGCGGATCACGCGCTGGGTGCGTTCCCAGATCTCGAGGGCATCGTGTTCAACCCAGCCGGGGCGCGGGTAGATCTGTTCGTGTTCCTTCTGGTCAACGGCTGCGATGTTCCCCGCATGATCAAAAAGGATGCAACGAGTGCTGGTGGTGCCCTGGTCGATGGCGGCAATGTATTTTGACATGAATTCCTCTCTCAGGTCATTCTGCCCAGCGGCGCGCCCCGGACAGGAATGCCCTGCCCGGCATGGACTTCCTGCCTGCCGGTTGGACCTCATCCAGGAGCAGCAGGACCGAGTCCCCTGTCCAGAAGGCGGGCAGACCGTCGTGCACCGTGCGCGTTCCGGGAGGCTGTGGTTTTCCGGGCGCGCCGGCGGTGTGGGCGCGCAGGATCTTTAGCGCGGCGTCCTGCCAGTCGATCCAGGCGCCAGGGTGGGGGTGGAAGGCGCGCACGCGGCGTTCCAGCGCCGCGGCGGGCTGGTTGGCATCCAGCCTGGCATCCTCTTTGGTCAACATCGGGGCGTAGGTGGCGCCTTGCGCGGGTTGAGGCTGGGGCAGAAGTTTTCCGTCCAGGTAGGTGGGCAGGGTCTCCATGAGCAGTTCCGCGCCAAGCGTGGCAAGGCGGGTGAAGAGCGATCCGCCGGTCTCCTGAAGGGTGATGGGGATGGCGCGCTGCGAGAGCATGGGTCCTGTGTCCACCCCGGGATCCATTTTCATGATGGTGATCCCCGTTTGGGCGTCCCCCTCCAGGATGGCAGCCTGGATGGGCGCGGC
>JBFYSG010000041.1:0-4549 GCA_041301835.1 Chloroflexota bacterium
CGTCTTTCATTCGTTCCTCCCGTTCCTCCAAAATGGAACGCGATTCAATATTAAAGGATCCCGCTTTCTGTTTGGGTATAGGCGTTGTTCCTCGTTGTTTTGCGATATTCTTCCCATCCTGCCCGGCTTGCCCCGTTGTGGCAGCGCATTCGTTCCTCCCGTTCCTCCAAAATGGAACGCGATTCAATGTTAAAGAAACCCGCCTCCCCTGGAGGCTTGCCTCGTTGAGGCTCGCCCCCTTGGGGTACTTTATGGTATCCTTAATCCAGCCTTGATTCAGGGAGTGGATCATGTACATCGCCATTGAAGGCGTCATCGGGGTCGGCAAGACCACCCTGGCGCGCCTGCTCCAGCCCGCCTTTGAAGCCGAGATCATGCTCGAAGTCTTCGAAGAGAACCCCTTCCTCTCCGATTTCTACGGAGACCGCGCCCGTTACGCCTTCCAGACCCAGATCTTCTTCCTGCTCAGCCGCTACCACCAGCAGCGCCGCGGCGTCACCCGCCTGGTCGAGGGCGGCAGGGACCTGATCTCCGATTACACCTTCGCCAAGGACGCCCTCTTCGCCCGCATCAACCTGAAGGGCGATGAACTGGAGATGTACCGCCGCGTCCACGAGGCGCTGGCAGAGAAGATCGTCATGCCCGACCTGCTCGTCCACCTGCAAGCCAGCGTCGATACCCTCATGCAGCGCATCGCCACCCGCGACCGCTCGTACGAGCGCAACATGGAGCGCGGCTACATCGAGGAACTCAACCAGGCATACCAGGAGTTCTTCTCCAGGCCCTACGACGAGACCCCCGTGCTCGCCATCGACACCGACCCGCTCGATTTCGTCCACCAACCCGGGCACCTCAAGATCATCGAGAACCGCATCCGTCAGGCGCTCAACCTGGCACCCTTCCAGCCGCCCCTGCTGGTCAAGTAGGCTGTCCATGCGCATCAACCGCGAGACCCTCATCCGCATTGCCCGCGAGACCGCCCAGAAACGGGCGATGGCGGAACCGGCGCTCGTTGCCGCCTACCTGACCGGCTCCCTGCGCGGCGAGGACCCCTTCCTGGGCGGCACGACCGACATCGACATCGTCCTGGTGCACGCCAAAGCCCCCGCCCGGCGGCGCGAGGTCGAAGCGGTCACCCCCGCGGTGCACCTGGATATCATCCACAACCCGCGCTCCGATTACGACAAGCCCAGGGAACTGCGCCTGCACCCCTGGCTGGGACCCGAACTCTACGACCCCCTGCCGCTCTACGTCAGCGGTCATTTCTTCGAGTTCGTCCAGGCGGGTGTGCGCGACAAGTACAACGAGGCGCCCAACGTGCTGGCGCGGGCGCGCACCAGCGCCGCCCACGGGCGCCAGGTCTGGAGCGGGATGCAGGCTGACGAGCCAGACGCTCCCGCCCGTCTGCTGACCTACCTCAAGAGCGTGCGCCATGCCGCCAACGCCATCGCCCTGCTGGTCAACGCCAGCCCGCTGGCAGAGCGGCGCTTCCTGCTGCACTTCCCCCTGCATGCCGCCGCCGCGGGCATCCCCGCGCTGACCGGCGACCTGCAGGACTTGCTCGGCGCCGCCAGCCTGGACGTGGACGGGCTGAAAGCCTGCCTGCCCGCCTGGGAAGCCGACCTCGCCGCCGCCGCGCGCAAGCCCAAAGCGGACCCCCGCCTCGCGCCGGCGCGCCTTTCTTATTACACCGGCGCCGCCGCGGCGCTGCTGGCGGGCGAAACCCCGCACGCCCTGCTCTGGTCCCTGCTGCTCAGCTGGACGCTCGCCGCCGCCTGCCTGCCGCTCTCACGCCAGGGGGCTTGGGCATCCATCTGCAAGCGCCTGGGCTTGACCGGACCCGCTTTCGGCGAAAAACTCGCCGCCCTGGATGCCTTCCTGGATCGCATCGAGGAAAGGTTGGAACAGGAGCCGGAATAAGACCCCATATTTGGGGCTCCCGCACCGGCTGAAAAGCATCCGCAGTTGTGGATAAGTGCCCTAAAACTGTGGATAACAGCCTCACTTTGTGGACAAATCGCTCAATTGTTCGAATTAAGCACCCCCATATCTGGCGATTTTCCAAAATGGGCGCCAACATCTGGAATTGTGGAGAAACTTGTGGAAAAACGGTGGAGAATTTCTAACAACTCATCCCGAATACTCCACACCTCCGTCTCACCCGCCGGGCGTAATTCCCCCTGCATGCAGGCAGCCCGGCATGCCGCGCCCCACAGGTGGGACTCGGCGGGGCTTATCCACATATCCCCAGCCTCTACTACGACTACTATAAGGTTAACCTTATGATAGATATGTGGAGGAGTATATGACCCTCATGCGCATGGATGAACTGACTTGGACACAGGTTGCCAGCCTGCAGCGCGACCTGCCGCTGATCCTGCCGCTGGGCACGGGCTACGACCCGGGGCAGATCAGGCAAGCGCTCGGCAGCGATGATGTCTGCATGCTCCCGGCAATCCCCTTCGGCTGGCAGGGCAGCCCGCTGGTCGTCCCGGCGCAGGTCTTCGCCCCGCTGGTCGCCAGCCTGGCATCCAACCTGCTCGAAGACGGCTTCACCCGCCTCAGCCTGCTCACGCCGGGCGTGGAGGTGGATGCCGGCATCCCCACCATGCACCTGCCCTGCCATCAGGATGCCTCCCCGCTGCCGCCCGACGAGGCGCGTGAGCGCGTGGTGCTGCTGCCCATCGGGCACACCGAACAGCACGGTTACCATGCCCCGCTCGCCACCGATACGCTCATCATCGAAGCGGTCGCACGCGGCACGGAGCAGTCGGTCCCCGACCGTTCCACCTGCCTGCCGGTCTTCCCCTACGGCGTCAGCACCCACCGCCGCTCCTTCCCGGGCACCTTCAACGTCGGCGGGCGCGTCTTCGAGGACTTCTGGCTGGCGGTCGTGGATGCGCTGGCGGGGCGCGGCTTCACCCGCTTCTACCTGCTCAGCGGGCATGGCGGCAACTCGTCCTTCCTGGTCAACGTGGTCAAGTACGCCGGGGAGAAGTACCCCGCCATCTTCTGCGCCACCGCCTTCCTCTACCTTTCGGGTCCCAGGGGTATCGCCGCCCTCGAGCGCCTGCGCCAGTCCCCGCCCGGCGGCATGGGGCACGCCTGTGAGCTGGAGACCTCCCTCATCTTGCACCTGCGCCCCGACTTGATCCACCTCGAGCAGGCGGTGGATGAGATGGACTTCATCTCCACCCCCTCCTACAGCATGGACTGGATCGAGAGCGGAGCGCTGGTCGCCAACCCGCCCTGGGAGGACGACACCCGCACCGGCGCCTACGGCGCCGGCAGTCTCGGCACGGCTGAGAAGGGCGCCGCCTGGCTGAAGGCGGCGGTGGAGGAAAAAGTGGACCACGTGGCGGAGATCCACGAACAATACCGCCGCAGGCGGGAACGCCGCCTGGCGCGCGGCTGAGATGCCCGGCGCCTATTCCCCCGCGCTGATGATCACGGTTGCCCCCATCCACTCCTCCGTCCATGTGTACAACCACCTGGCATCTCCCGGGGAGAGGTTGATACAGCCGTGTGAGACCGGCGTGCCGAAGTCGTCGTGCCAGTAGGCGCCGTGGAAGCCCAGGTCGCCGTAATAGGTCATGAAATCCGGTACCGCCTCCTGGTAATACACGCTGGTTGACCAGGATGGGGCAGTCAACAGCATGAACGGGAACCATGTTTGTATGGAGAACCTGCCCGGGAAGGTCCAGGCGGGCTCCCTGCCGCTGGAGACCAGCGTGGCAAAGACCAGTCGGCAATCATGGTAGACGCGCATGACTTGTGTGGAGAGGTCCACGTGGATGAAGTGGCAGGTATATGCCCCGGCATCCTCGGGCAGGCTGGCATCCGTCACGGCAACTTTATCCATGGGAAGCCACTCATCGGCGCCCACAGCGATGAACCCGGGCTTTTCCGTTACCGCGGGCACTTCATGCACCACCTGGTACCGTCGATAATTCTGGATTAGAGTGCCTTCAGCATTGACAGAAGTGGTATCCTCCAGCACCCACCCAAACCGGAAAGCCACCTCCCGGGTCAGCAGGATGCCGCGAAAGGTGGAAGGTTCAAACAACTGTACCTTGCTGGACTCCATCCAACCGTAATTGAATTGGTAGAAGGTGTGCCCGTCCCTGGTCTCCTCCCCCATGATGGCAACATACGCTGGCAGGATGGGCAGCCGGTCGAAATTGCCATTGTTCGCCAGCGCATCCTCCAGCGTGGCATAACGGCGGGCGTCCGGGTCCTCGACCAGCCCGTAGCGGTACGCCATGATCCCGTAGGACTCATCCAGCGGCTGGTACCAGGTCGGCTCGGGGGTGGATGTCGCCGTGGGGGTCATGCTCGGGCTGGCGGTTGGAGAGGCGGTCCACGTGGGCGTGGCACTTGCCACGGCTTGGGGCGTGGGCGTTGCCTCTGCCGTGCAGGCGGACAGGAACAGGAACAGCGCGCAGAACAGGAGCGGCACGCCGCCGGGGATACGGATCCTAGCCATGGGGCAGGTCCAGGAGCAGGACCTCCGCCAGCAGGCGGGCGTTGACATGCTTATCCAGGCGGG
>JBFYSG010000045.1:0-3075 GCA_041301835.1 Chloroflexota bacterium
CCCGCCCCCAGCGCGCCAGCCGTCAGCCCCATGCACAGGAAGCCCTCTGCGCCGCCCTTGGCAACGATGCGTCCCTCGCAGGTCTCCATCAGGCGGGTATCGAAGCGCCCCTTGCCGCCCACCATCACCGGGTTCGGCATCATCGCCGTGACGATGCGCTTGCAGGCTGCCGCCCGTTCCGGCTGCAGGCCGCGCCCATCACACAGGCGGGCGAACGCCAGGGCAGCGTTGTAGAGCGGGACGGCAAAATTGGGTGCCGAACAGCCGTCGATGCCGACCTCGATCTTCTCCATAGGCAGACCGCACATGTATGCCACCGTCTCCAGGATGCTCTGCTGGATCGGATGTTCCGGGTTGATGTAATCCGAGATCGGAAGACCCTGCATGCGGGCAAATGCCAGCATGCCGGTGTGCTTGCCCGAACAATTGTTGCGGTTCTGACCGGGCTCCTCGCCGCGCGCCAGCAGCGCCTGCTGGGTGGGCGCGTGGAGAGGCTGATGTGTGCCGCACAGCAGGTCACTTTCCTGCACGCCGACCTTGCCTTGGATGCCCTTCACCACCTCCACATGCTCATCCGTCCCCTCGTGCGAGGCGCAGATGATCGCCAGTTCCTTGGAGGTGAGGTGGAAGGTCTGGTCGCCCCCGCCCTCGATGAAACCGAGCGCCTGCAGCGGCTTGGCACTGGAGCGCATGAAGGTCACCGTCTGGGGGTCGCCCAGCCATGCCAGCAGCCTGCCGGCTGAATCCACCACCGCCGCGGCTCCGTAATGGATGGACTCCACCACTTTGCCGCGCGTCAATTCCAGCACGGGTTCGTAACCTGCGCTCATCGGGCTCACTCTTCCCCGGCAGCCTTGCCGGAAGGATGGTAATTATGGATGAAATAGTGGTGGATGCCGTAGCGCAGGCGCTGGAGGTACTTGTGCTGGCGGTTGGCAGGCACCTTGAACTCGCCCAGCAGGCTTTTCGCCACATCGCCGAGGGCATCCTGGCTATTCTTCTTCTGGGCGGCTTTATCGATCTTGGCCTGCGCCAGTTTGAGGAAGGATGCCTGCGCCCGGATATGGTCCGGGTTCACCAGTCCGCCGCGCCCGCTGACCACCTGCCAGCCGCGGTATGCCGGCGAGCCGAGCAGTTTGAGCGTCTCCATCCAGACCGGGATATCCGCCTGGGCGAGGAATGGCGGCTGACCGCGCATGACCGCATCGCCGACAAAGACGACCTTCAACGAAGGCAGGACGACCCATGCCGCGCCCACCGAAGGACCCGGGTGGTACTCCACACGCACGAGGGCGTCGCCCCAGTGCAGGAGCATCTCCTGGCTGAAGGTCAATTCCGGCAGTACCCAACGCACGCTGCCCAGCCCGACAACGCTCTCCCAATCCGAACCGGTCTCATCGCCCTGCGCTTTGAACGTGGTGGGTCGCGAGCGGAAGACCGCGGCTGTTTTTTCGTGCGCCAGCACGGTGCAGTCCATCGCCCGCGCCCCCAGCGTGCGGTCCGGGTGGGCATCCAGGTTGATCAACAGCCGCTCCGGCGAACTGTTGAGCGTCATCAGCGTGCCCCGCCAGTTGCGGCAGTCCTCCGGAGAGGGCGGGGCATCCACCTGGATCAAACCATGGGTCAGCGAGATCGCCCCCAGCGTCACCCCGGCGTAATGGTCTTCCACGTATACATCTCTGGCAATGGCTTGCATCCGCACTCCTGGTCTTTTATTTTTGTTTTGCCACCGGCAGTGTCAGCAGGAACCTGGAACCCTGGTTGGGCTTGCTTTCCACCCAGACCTTGCCTCCGTGTCCCTGTACTGCCAGGCGGCAGAAAGCCAACCCGATCCCCAGCCCACCGGGTCCGTTCTCACCCTTCAGGCGGGTGAACTTGTCGAAAATGCGGTCCTGGTCGGCAAGGGCTATGCCCGGTCCGTTATCCGCCACCCAGACCTGCACCCAATCGCCCTCGCGCTTGGCGCCTATTTCGATCTTGCCCTCCGGCTGGGTGAACTTGGAGGCGTTCTCGATCAGGTTGATCAGCACCCGCCGGATCATATCCACATCCACCCACAACTGTGGAAGGCTGGCGGGGAATTTTTGCCCCAGGGTCTGGTGGCGGCTGTCGGTCATCGGGCGCACCGTCTCGATGGCATCCTCTGCCAGCATGCTCAGCGTGACCGCCTGCTGTGAGACGATCACCTGACCCGATTCGAAGCGGTTCAAGTCCAACAGGGAACTGACCAGGCGCTGGATGCGGTCGGTGGAGCGCCGGGCAATGGTCACCACCGATTCCACCGTTTCGTTCTCCTTGCCGCTGAAGAGGGCATTCAATACATCCAGGCTGGAGACGATGTTCGCCAGCGGCGAGCGCAGGTCATGGTAGATCATCGAGGTCAGGTCCTCGCGCAGGGTATCCAGGTCCTTGCGTTCCGAGATATCCCGCAGCAGCCACTGCAGGGATTCGGTCTCCTCCATCATCACACGGCGCACCTGCACATGGATCGGGATCGTACCGCCGGTCTTGGTCTTGAGCAGCGCTTCGTAACCCAGTGTATCGCCCCCCTTCAGACCGTCCATGCTCAGGTCCCTGTCACGGCGGACCGGTTCGTGCAGTGAATCGATCGTCATGCCCTGCAACTGGCGCGAGGTGTAACCGCTCAGCACCGCCGCCTGGCGGTTGGCTTCGTTGATCTTGCCGTCCCAACTTGTCACCAGGATGGGGTCCACGCTGTCATCGAACAGTTCGCGGTAGCGCTTGTGTGCCGCCTGCAGGCGCTCGAACAGCTGGGCATGCTGGATGGTCGATCCTGCCAGGTTGCCGATGCCTGCCAGCACCAGCAGGGCGTCCGGGTCGAAGGCGCCTGAACGCGGGTTGATCGCCTGCAGCACGCCGATAACCCTGCCCTGGGCATAGATGGGCGCCACCGCCATGGCATGCGCCTCCAGCCCGTCGAACTGCTCGCTAGGCACAAAGCGCTTGTCGGTCTTCACTTCCGGGATCACAACGCCTTCGCCCTCGTGCACCACCCAACCGACGATGCCCTGCCCGGCGGGGACGTGCTTGCCGATGATCGATTCCTTATGCTCA